>CAIWAN010000119.1 GCA_903910705.1 uncultured Candidatus Marinamargulisbacteria bacterium | reverse complement strand
GGATCTGAGCGTTTGAGATAATCGGGAGCGACAAGAGGATGAAGAACAGAAAGATTCTTTTCATGGATATGGAAATTATACGCTTGGATGTTGAACCCGTCATCAAACCCGCCCGCCTTCGGGCATTCGCCCTCGGCGAGCTAGGCTCTAGAACATGTTCAAGCTGTCGTCTTCAAATCAACTGTCGAACCACAAGCCCCGCGACAAACACCCCGTTTTTTAACCCGCGCAGCTTCGGGCATTCGCCCTCGCTGAGCTAGGCTGTACAACATGTTCCGGCATTGGTTTTCTAAGCCCCCGTATCCAAATTTTCATGTGAACATATTCCCGCTTGGCGTAACCTAACCCCGCGATAAACATCCCATCTTCAAACCCGCCCGCCTTCGGGTGTTCACCCTCGGCGACCTAGACTATGCAACGGGTTCCGGCTGTCCGCATCTGCAACCCCCACCAAACGGTGCGTTTCTTTTCCCGACCGGCTCACCGCTCGAAGCGGACAAGTGCGCCTCCCGATAAAGCGGCAAGTCCGGCAAATCGCCGATCTAGGCCATCCGTTTTCAACAAGCAAGTCGCACCCTGAGACCGCCGAGTTGAGGCTCCCCGCCCTCAGTTGAGTTGAGTCGATAAGAGAGAGAGCTCCCCTATAATAAGAGTCCGTTTTAACGAGGGGAAAAGACTAATGGATTTTAGTCTGAGGGGCTAGCTCATACCATACTCAACCGTAAAGAAGTACTCATCAAATTCAGCATTAACTTCAAAATGTGAGGCTCTTGGTATAATAAAATTCAGCTCCTCTAATCCAGTTGGAATAGGAATTCCTTGATAAGCGATTTGAATTCCCTCCTTAGCCAAAACCATATTTTTCGACAAGTCCAATTTATGTTTAAGTTTTTCGTCCACTTTTCATCCACCCTTCATTGCCTGTTTAGTAAAAGAAATCAAGATATGCTTCTATCAAGATTCAGGCGATATTCGTAGAGAGATATTCTCTCAAGAACAACAGCGCGCCCAGCTCTAAGAGCGTGCTTAGCAAAGAAAGTCTTTATTTTTGGCAAACGCCTCAATCCATTATGATAGATGGAATACTCTGTTCGGAGGGAATATTCATTGTTAACATTAAGGTTAATTAGCAATGCTTGCTGAGGGGTGTTTTCATAACGCCAAGAGTCTTTAGGAAACAAGTCCTTAGGGACGCTGAGGTAACCATTCGTTATCATTCCCTGCGTTAGAACAATTCTTTGAGAAGAGATGACGGTACTCATTGCTGTTAGATCTTTCCTTCTGCTTCTAGCGCCTTCATCTGGTTAAACAGTTCAGCATTTTTCAGCTGTTTAACATATCCCCAAATTTTTGACTTTCCAAAAAGACACTTTTTGCATAGATATGCATAGTCTACCACTGCCAGAGGAACCTTATTTAAGAAAACATATTTTGCGATATTCATTGCGCTATCATTGAATTTCTCTTTTTGAATAACTTCTAAAGCAGAAACAAACTTTTCCCAGTTCTCATCTGAAAACTTATTGAGAGTTCCAATTTGAGATGCCTGTTTACCCAAGTAGCTATTTCTAACAAGTTCTTCTGAGTATTTCATGATTATTCCTCCAACTCTAGTAATTTGATTTCCGGTAATCTCGCCCCCATTAGCCCCTGCATGTCGCCATACATTCCGCTGATGCTGAACATAACTCTCTCTATTTGTTGCTCCCTACAATTCCATTGTTTATTCAAAGCGCGTTTTTCAGTGTGAAGCTGTTCTTTCATTGAAACAAACGTCTCAACAACCGCTTCAACACGCTGCTTGAACTGATTTCCAGAAAGATAGGAATATAAAAGCTCCATTTTTTCATTCTTACCAACTGACATAAGTCTGGTTTGTTGCAATTGCAACAGATTCGATCTGAGAGCAAAGACAAGCCCTAAAAAGGAGTCATAATTGGCAACCCATACCCCACGAATCATTCCGAAATTTTTTATTTCACTGGGCAAGGCAGTCGTAATAATAACGGCGACATCGGACTTTGCTTCGCGAAGATCATCCTTGACCTTATCTATCCAACCATCGCTCCAGTTTTTTGTCTGCTTAACCTCAAACAGGATATTCCCGCATACAGTCCCAGTGGGTGAAACAACTTGTTGATTTATATCGGCACCTCGAGCACCAGATAGTACAGGGGATATATTGTCCATGGTGAAAGTTGTCCGAAGCATGTCCTCAATATCAAGCTCAAGGACTTCGCCTTGCAACTTTTGAGAGCCTTGTTCGCCCTTACGCTTCAGCTCATCAATTTGCTTTAACATATTTTCGATCTGCTTGTCTTTTTCCATCAACTTCAGTCGACCCTGTTCTACAGCTTGTTGCTCAGCATTTGCCCTGATCTTTTGTTTTTCATCATCTACTTTTTTTTGTATCTCTAGTTCAAGATTCTTTTCACGATCTTCCATCTCTTGTCGTTGACGGCGAAGCTCAAGCTCTTGTTTTTTAGCTTCATTAAGTTGGGTACTCTTCTGAATCAGCTCTTTTTGCAGCTCAGTCATTTCCACGTTGAGGTCTTCCTTGGCCTTAATCTCAGCAGTTTGTTGCAGTTTTTGTCGTTCAAGTGAGAGTCGTTTCTCGACTTCTTGGGCTAAAGTACTTTCTTTCAGTTCCAGCTTTTCAAGTTGAGACTTCATCTCAGCCTCGCGTTGTTTCAACGCTTTATCTTGTATGTTCATTTTTTCTTGAAAATCCTTCTCAAGCGATGCACGAATCTGTTCGGAAAGTGCTGAATTCAAGGGGATTTCGGTTTTACAGTTTGGGCAGGTGATCATTTGGTCTGTCATGGCATACTCCTTTTAGCTTTCTACCTGCTTATACAAGCAGCTATTGCCATTATTTGGCAACTATAAATCAAGGCCATATTTATCCTTTGTTGGCTCTTTGCGAATATGAACGTTAATTTGATATTTAATGAGATCCAAGAGACTTCCCTTGTCTGGCTGATAATTTCTTTGCTTTTCTATCGTACAAATGGACTCAAATGCAATCTGCTGAATTTCTTGAGAGAGATTCAGTGGGGCAATAAGATCAAGCAGAGCCTTTTCGGGATTGCTTTTGAATCTGAAACTAAAATCGGCATAGTCCGACTTGTTTTTCTCGATTTGATCCAATCGATTTCGGTAATGCGACTCCATGACTTTAATCTCATCATAGACGTCCTTCACATATGGCTCTGGCCCAACAAGCGTTGCCTCTTTTCCCCAACCCAATACCCATTTTTTAAAGGAGAACTTTTGAGCCAATGTGTTCCAGTCAAAATCACTGAAATCAACTTTATACTTAATATTCGCCGGAAGGTTCGCATAATGAGTCCCTTCCTGAAAGGCCATCTTTCCAGTCAGCGAATCGAACCATCTATCTTTTAAAAATGGCCGACCGTTCTCCCATGTATTCATTTCGTAGATATAGGGAAGAATGCGACTGCTTATACTACACTCCACACTGTGAAGATCCGAATCTTTCATCTTTTTTATATAGGTGTTAAAAGCCTTAATTTGTGGCTTAAAGGTAGATTCGAGAAGAACAATTGATTTAATCCTAGATAGCGCATATAAGGAAAACTCTTTCGATTCTAAATGGAACGCAAAAAGATACCAACGGCTGTCTTTATAGAAAAGTTGATAGGGTTCAATGTCATGCTTCTTGGATCTAAATTTAGCGCCTTCTCGTAAATCAAAACGGTAATACTCAATAGTCAGGTGCCGGCTTAAATCAATGGCTTTCGTGACATCAGAGAACACATCTTTCCCTATGTAACCCATGTGTGGAATGTGCGCAGCCTGATATTTGTCCACCATTGAGATATCATAATCCGCACGCTCTACGGCTGCTGCCAACACCTTCTTTATGGCTGAACGAAAAGACAGCTCGAGTGGCGTATTAGTAAAGGCCGGCATAAAAAGTTCTGCTACGAGAAGAGCCTCAATTTCCTCGTGCGTGAGATTGAACTCTCGCTTTGCAGATGGTCCCACATAAAAATAAGCCTTTTGAACTCCTATCTTCTTTTCTTCGATCAACCCTTCATGCTGTAAAGATAAGAGTTGTCGATCGAGTGTTCTCTGGGGGATACCAAGATCTCTGAGCAGAGTGCTTCGAAAAAGCCGCTTAGCATCAGTTGGGTGTGTCTTTATTTTGCTTGTTATGGCCTCTATATGGGCAAGGATAAGTTTTCCGGAACTCATGTGACTATCTTGCCACTATTTGGCCATTCAGTAAACTATAGAGCTAAGAGCTCATGACTATTTTTAGTCGCAAAATGAAATGGAGGTTTTAATGCAAATCGACTATACTAACGCAATCGTGATAACCCCAACCATTCTTTCCCAGATCAATGGAATTCTGAGTAGAATTAGCAGCGAACTAGCAAATTATCTTCAAAATGTTTTCCCTGAATTATCAACAATATGGTGGGATGATATGGTCGCCCCTAATTTGTCTTACGATGCTCAAAACAGGCTCAATTTATCAGAAAAAAAGATATTATCCAACCTCGACCTTGCTGGTCTTCTTAAAGTATTTGACAAAAACTGGAGGGTTTTTCAGGATCATCTCAAATTAGATTATGACTTCAGAAACTTCCTAAAAGAAATGCAGACAATCCGAAATCGCTGGGCCCACATAACGGCTGCCGGCTTTGGTGAAGAAGATGTTTATCGTGATTTAGATACCATGCAACGATTTTCTATGGTAATTAGCCACAACACAGAACTATTAGATGAAATCAAAACACTAAAAAAAATGTTTGGCTATAATCTACCTAATGTTGATAATCCTCCCAACATAAACAACTTCCACAAGAATGAGGATAAACTACCTGAAGACGTATTCTCTGTTGGCCAATTAGTTTGCTTGAAAGCACAACCAAACAATCAAGGGGTAATCACTTCAACAACAATAGTTGAACCGGAAAACAAATATTCAGTTTTTATCAATGGGAGCTTGAAAACATACTATGAGTCTCAGTTGCAATCATCTTTGGCAACACCAACCGCTGAGCTTATCGGCTCGATAGATGAGTTCAAAGCAAGAATGTCAGCCATGCAAATCCTCCACCCTGGCTCAGCAACCTTGTACTCACTTAATGCGGCACGCATCGACTTTATCCCATATCAATTCCGACCTGTACTTAAGTTTATTCGTGCAGATCGCCCCCGATTATTAATTGCGGACAGCGTTGGTGTCGGAAAAACAATAGAAGCAGGCCTGATTTTACGAGAACTACAAGCACGAAGAACCATTAAGTCGGTTCTTATCATTTGTCCCCGTCCGCTAGTAACAGAAAAAAAGTGGCTCAATGAAATGCGCCGATTTGATGAACGATTTACTCATTTGGACGGGAAGCTTCTCAGGCATTGTATTGAGGAAACAGATCTTGAAGGGGCTTGGCCGGAAGAATATCAAAAAGCAATTTTGCCGTATTCCCTGTTTGATGAACAACTCTTGTGGGGCAAGAAAGCCAATGGTCGCGGAAAATCCTTAAAAGGATTGATGGATTTAGATCCTCCACCGAAATTTGACCTTGTTATTGTTGACGAGGCTCACCATATCAGAAATACTCAAACCTTTACGCATAAAGCCGTTCAATACTTCTGTGACTATGCTGAAGCCGTATTGTTTTTAACTGCGACTCCCGTTCAAATGGGGAGTCAAGATCTTTATGTATTGCTCAATGCATTAAGACCTGACCTATTTATTGATCCCGAAAGTTACCATCATATGGCCGCACCAAATCCATTCATAAATGAAGCCATAAGATCTACTCGACTCAAGGGGTCTGACTGGATGAATGCTGCGAAAGAGTCTCTTGGAAGCGCAATTTCTACAGCTTGGGGGCAGGCCTGCCTCAAAGACAACCCTGTTTCATTGGAGCTACAATCACAGCTTTCTAAGCCAATTATTTTAGATGATGAGCGGGTCAGCATTATTACTAAACTTGAAAATCTTCACACCCTATCTGGAATAATCAATAGAACACGTCGTCGGGATATTGGACAATTCACCCTGAGAAAACCAGAAACGCGCGAAGTTGACTTTACTGCCTATCAGCGTCACTTACATGATGAGCTTCTTGAAGCTCAAAAAAGAATTCTTATATCACTTCACGGCGACCAAAATGTTAAGTTCATGATGTCTACTCTGCGCAGACAAACAGCAAGTTGCTTGTTTGGGTTGGCCCCCATGATTAAAGATATCTTGATGAGACGGATGGACGAGCTTAGCATTGATGAGGCCGATAGCGATATGGAAAATGTTGGGGATGAAATCATCACCCCTTTAAAAGAGCAAATTAACAATGTATTAGATATGGCTAATAATTTACCGGATGATGATCCGAAGTTTGAAGAGCTTTTTCGCATCGTTTGGGAAAAGCAAAAACTTGAGAACAAGAGAATGATGGTCTTTAGTAGTTTTCGTCATACCCTGTCATACTTGGAGAAAAAACTAAAGGATGGCGGATTTCGTGTTGGCTTAATTCATGGGGGTATCGCAGACGAGGATCGTGTCTTATTCCGGACGCAATTTCAATTAACTGAAACGGACGCAAATGCTATTGATATCATGCTTTTCTCCGAGGTAGGCTGTGAAGGCCTTGATTACCAGTTTTGTGATTGTATCGTAAATTATGATCTTCCTTGGAATCCCATGAAAATTGAACAGCGCATCGGACGAATTGATCGAAATGGGCAAAAGAGTGAATCTGTTGTTATCTATAACATGATTACCCCAGATACCGTTGATGCGGACATTTATGAACGGTGCCTATTAAGAATCGGAGTTTTTAATAGTGCAATTGGGGATAGTGAAGAGATCTTAGGTGAAATAAGTAAAGAAATAAAAAACATCGCCGATGATTTCTCCCTTTCTTCAGAACAACGCAAACAAAAGCTCGAGCAGCTAAGTGACAATCAAATCCGGTTATCGCAGGAACAAGAACGACTCGAAGAAACCGAATTAGAGCTATTTGGTATAAGACTTCCTGACTCCCAGATGAGAAAAGATATCGAGGATGCCACCAATCATTGGATAAATCCTGAAGCTATTCAAAACTTAATAACTCAGTACTTACGCAAGAATCACGATCCAGACCACGAATTCATTCTTGGCGAGAAACCACAAAAATCTCTGCGTTTATCGGTGGAAGATCGAAAACGACTCCTTGACGATTACAACCTGCTTCCAAGACAAACGTCGCAAATTAACCGTGAATGGGAAAGATGGCTAAAAGGTGCAACTCCAACCCTGTCAGTCACTTTTGACTCTCGGTGCGCAATGGAAAACCCCAAAACGGTATTCTTGATGCCAACCCATCCATTGGTAATTCAGGCTGCAAAAGATGCGAAGCCAGATGTTAGAACTAATGTTGCGCTGACTGTATGTGATGATGCTGTAGAGCCTGGCGACTACCCCTTTTGTATCTATGAGTGGCGCTTGCATGGGATTCGTGAGGATCAAGCCTTCAAGCCAGTTTCAAACGACCCTATTCTTAGTGATCACCTACAACGCTTGCTCGAAAGAGCAACTCTATGGACTCCAACACCTGATACCTTCCCATCAGAAAGCATCTTTGAAAACCTCGATCAATCTCATTATCAAATGTGGTTACTTGCTAAGGAAAAACATCAATCTCAAACCCGAGAAATCGCTAAATTCCGACGAGAAAGTTTAAAATCTAGCCATCAAGCACGATTAACACTTCTTCAGGAACAGCTTGCACAAGCTACCGATGAAAAGATCGTTCGCATGAGGCAATCCCAGATTACCTCCGCAGAACAAGACTATTATAATCAGTCGAGGATTCTTGATATTGCCACTGAACGCGTTGACATCACGACAGATCCAATAGTTTATGGATATATTAAAGTGACTCGGGAATAAGACATGGGAAGCAATTACCAACAGATCCTTGAGGATAATTTAGAAGAATATGGAAAAGGGAACCGTCACCTTCGCTTTCTAGAAAGCATGTATTCGGACAGCACTCACTTTATTTATGAACTACTTCAAAATGCCGAGGATGCTAGGGCAACCAAGATTTACTTTGAACTACACAATGATAACCTTCATATTAAGCATGATGGACGTCCTTTTAATGAGAAAGATGTTAGAGGGATTTGCGGTATCGCAGATGGCACTAAATCCAATGATCTTACATCTATCGGCAGATTTGGCATTGGATTTAAGTCGGTTTATGCCTATACCACTTCCCCCGAGATTCACTCTAGTGATGAACACTTTAAGATAAGCCAATATATTCGCCCTTTTTCCGTAAAACCAATCCACTTCGAAGAAGGTATCTCTACATTGTTTATTATCCCATTCGACAAGCTTGATATCGATCCTAAGATTGCTTTTGAAAAAATTGCTTGGAGATTGGCAAATCTTGGAACAACAACTCTTTTATTCTTAAAATATTTACAAGAGATTAGCTACTCGATACCCTCAAATAAAGCATCTGCTAGTTATACAAAGAAGCTAAACAAGTCTAAACTAGGCAGGAAAGTTCAAGTTTCAGGCCACAATGCCAACGAACCTTTTAATGAAAAATGGTTAATATTTGACAGGCCTGTTCAGACTTCTGATCCGAAGATTGTGCTTAGCGTTGAAATTGCTTTTAAACTCGAAAGAGATGAAAAAACAAACGAAGACTACATACAGAAAACATCGAAGTCACCGCTTGTTGTCTACTTTCCAACTGAAAAAGAAACAAATATGGGGTTTTTGATACAAGGCCCATACAGGACGACTCCTGCTAGAGACAATATTTCTCAAGATGATGATTGGAATAGTAAACTTATTATTGAAACTGCAATTCTTCTTGTTGATTCGCTGTTCAAACTAAAAGATATGAACCTCCTAACAATGGGGGCTCTTTCGACACTCCCTATTAGACAAGTTGACTTCTATCAAGACAATATGTTTTCTCCTGTTGCTGTCGCCGTAAAGAATGCGCTGATTGATCACCCATTAATTCCAACCTTTGAGAACTGTTTTGTTGAAGGAAAAAATGCTAAAATTGCGAGAACTGCTGCTCTCAGAAAACTATTAAATATTCACCAAGCACAATCATTATTCAAAGAAAAACAACCAATTTATTGGCTTTCAAGTGATATTTCTGAGAATAAAAATACAGACCTGTATAATTTCTTTACAGATAACCTAAAAATAAAAGTTGTAGATAATGATGACTTCGTTCGAGAAATCGACAAGGATTTCATGGATCAACAATCTGATGATTGGGTGATCTTACTATATAGATTTTTATCAGACATTCCAGATTTGTGGAAGAGAACACCTCGGGATTCATTTAAACGCCTATTTTTAAAACCAATAATTCGACTTTCAGATAATTCGAATGTTGCTCCATATGAATATTATAACGAAAATGCTCCTTTGGCTTTTATTGGTTCTTCAATATCTCCATCCTTTCCTATGGTTAAACAAATTATCCAGAAGGATCCAGATGCCTATAATTTTCTGAAAGAAATTGGACTTAGAGAGCTGGGGGAACGAGAAGAAATTGCTTCTATAATTGCAAACAACTACAGGCCAAACAAACAACCCGAAAGCAAAGAGTTACATCTCGAACATATGTCTAAGTTTATAAAATGGTTCGTTGACACAAAAGATCTATCCCCTTTTAAGGGAGCTCCATTAATTTTTTATGAGGAAAGTAATAAATCCTTTATGAATCAAGATAAATTTTACCTAGGAGTCTGTCGGACTTAATGGGTTAAAGTTTTGCCCCCCCCCTGTCAATAGGCAGTTTCAGCGATCACCTAAAACCACCGACACATTGTTGCTGAGCTTGGCGCAGGTTGCGTCATAATCGCTGCAAAACTGCAAG
>CAIWAN010000118.1 GCA_903910705.1 uncultured Candidatus Marinamargulisbacteria bacterium | reverse complement strand
TTCGACAAGCGACCCCGCGTCGATCGGCGGGGATTACCCTGCCGTGCGCCGCATTAAGTGTTCAAGGGCGTGCTGCCCCACTTCGGCAAGCTCAGTGAGCGGGGCAGGACGCCAACTGCTAGCGAACAGACCGGAACCCGAAACTGCTATCCCAACACGACGGAGCGCCACCCGCATTCAAGGCGAAGACGCCCACAAGCGCCCCGTAGCTCCAACCGCCACCACGAAGCAACGCAGCGGGCAAATAGCTCGAATTGCCTTGATTCGCTGCCTTGGCGATACCATACGTGTAATCGCCGCCATACGCAGCCGCTTCGGCCTGTCCCGATGAAACCGTACTCGTCCCCGTCCACCAGGTACTGACCCATTCCCAAACATTGCCCGCCATCCCGACTACTCCATAGGCAGATACATCCTGATCCGCAACACTCGCCCAACTATTGCCGTTCGCGGGGTTGCCCGTGGCATCGCTGCGTGCGGTACCCGCGTCGGCGGCCTGCCATTCTTCGTTAGCTATCAATCGCTTACCCGCATTGGTGGCGGCTTTTTGGGCCACAAACCACGTCATACCCGTACTACATTGCGCCTTTTGCGAAAACGCCATCCAATACGGCGGGACACTCGCATTGGCACTGCTTTGCATGATCGTAGCATCAGAGACACTATCGTCCTTCAGCGTGCTGCCCGAATAGCTGCTGCCCACATCCAGAATACGGTTGGCATATTTATCCACCCATAACGGGCCGATCTTGACTTGGATGTCGTCTTGAGCACATCGATACGCCACCATCTTCGGATGATATCGATTGTTGATATGGGTCCCCGAGGGCAGACTCGACAAATCACCATCGAACGTACCGATGGTGGACCCGTTCACGGTCCAAGTGTTCGGGTTGCCTGGGTCGGTCAGTCCTCGCGGAGCCGTCGCCCCGTTTTGCTTGTTGTACTTCCACGTTTGGGCTGTCGCATCCCACCCAACCCACAACGCCCCATAGATCAAATACGGGGCACCCGCATCAAAGTCCGGCCAGTAGGTTGTTGCGATCGGCAAGGGCGCCGCCGGCGCCGTGAGCCCCGTTAAGTTAGAACCGTTACCGTAGTAGGTGTTTGCCGTAATGTAGCCCGTAATGATTCCATTGCCCGAAACATGCAGCGCCTGCATCGGACTCGTTACACAAATGCCCAGATCCCCATTTTGTGAAATGGTAATGCCTTGATCAACGGTTCTCGAATAAATGTGAACACTCGCATCGCTAGATTTTTTTGTGATGGAAAAAGAGCCCAACGTTAGAAAAAAAATGCCTACAAAAAATAACCAAAATCGTCGACTTTTCACCATTAACTTATTGTATCAGATTGGCCTTAGAGCCTCATAGAGATAGCGGGAATTTCTAAGCCGACGCCTTCAACAAAAAATCCTCATAGTCGTGCATAATGGCATAGTGCTTGTCGGTATCGTGCTCGTAACCAATCGTGTGCGCAAAAGCATGCGCGATGACCCGAGACAACTCTTGCTTGTAGGGAACCTCATGTTCGAGCGCATTACCTTTTACGACCTCAAGGCAAATATAGACATCCGACAAGATCGCATCGTCTTCGAAACAAAAGGTCAATACATCCGTTGGCGCGTCCTTGGCTCGATACTGGCGATTAAGCTCATGGATCTTTTCGGTGTCGACGAACGTGATCGACATCGCGCCCGCCGGCAACATGATGCGACTGGATATATGTCGAATGGTCTTATTGATAAAGGCTTTTTCGACGCACCCCGCGTCGAGATTAACGCTGACTTGGGGTGACATCGTGAGGTCTGTGTTGACTGGGATATTTTATCCGATTGTGATACTGGTTGATGATCACATTAGCGAAAACAACCTTCATCGTTTCAATATTGGCGAGGGTCAATTTTGAGTCCGATAACTGCCCATCATTTAGCTTGTCTTGGACGATCTTATTGATCATGGAGCGGATCTTTGAGGGGGTGGGTTTATCCAAAGATCGAACCGCTGCTTCGACACTGTCGGCACACATAATGATCGCGCTTTCGACCGAGCTTGGGCGGGGACAATCATAACGAAACTGGTTCTCTTCGACCACATCATGCAGCGTAATACGAAGCATTTTATGATAAAAATACATCAATAGACTGGTTCCGTGATGTTCGAGAATGATCTCTTGTATCTCGCGAGGGAGATTGTATTTTTTAGCCAACTCGACGCCATCACGGGGGTGACTCAAAATCGTCATCGCGCTAAGCGTGGGCAACGTTTTATCATGAGGATTATCGTCGACATTTTGATTCTCGATGAAATACTCCGGTTTCTTTAATTTTCCGATATCATGGTAGTAGGCTGCAACACGAGCCAGAATATCATTGGCACCAACAGCCGAAGCCGCGGCCTCCGCAAGACTAGAGACCATCAGGCTATGATAGTATGTGCCCGGAGATTCATTAAAAAGACGATGCATCAGTTCATTGTTGAGGTCGCCATAATCTAGCAATTTCAGGTCGGTCGTAATATCAAAAAACTGCTCAAGATAGGGCAAGGTCCCTAACGCCAGAATAATCGAAATAATACTGTTAGCGAACACTTGGATCGAGTGGATGGCGACAACATTCAAAGGGGTTTGACTAATGTTAACTTCGATAACCGCCACAATAACAGCCGCCCAAAGCCCAATAAGTATCCCCACTCGAGGCAGATCGGATCGACGCTTAAAGTGGGTGATAAACATATTGGTGATCATGGTCATGATCATCAAAAATAGAACGGCTTGTGCATTGATCGGATAAAACATCAGCATCAAAATGGCATTAAAATTCGACAACAACATCGACATTTTTTCATTGATTAAGAGACTGATCAGGAAGGTAAAAAACGTAACAGGTATCCAGTAAGCAGGATTAATAAAGTCAGGGAACTTCAAATACAAAAGCATAAAATGGATAAAGAGCAAAAAGATCATCTCAACCGACAACATCAAGACCAGTTGTTTATTGTTAGGACCGACATAATACGTCATACGTCGTTCGGTAATAATGACGATCAAAACCACACCCAAGGCCACCATGAACAATTTTAAGGACTGAATTCGCGTACGATACTGCCCTATTTTGGCTAAGACTTCGAGGGTGGACGCGGTGATGATATCCCCCTTAAAAACAATCGCCTGCCCTTTCTTGATCTGGGTTGTTTGGCGACTGAAGTTTCGTTTTAATTGTTCGACGCTTGACTTTGTCCCCTCTTCATCATAAGACATATTGGGGGCCAATATATTTAACAACAACGTTCGAACCAACGGAACGTATCGCGCTTCAGGCAAGACGGCTTGAAGTTTGTCATCCACCATTTGGCGAACATCCTCTGTAGTCATGATCCCTTCGCGATAAATACTCTTTGTTAATTGTTGAAGCAAGACCTCGACATTGATCAGATCGTCTCTACTAAGTTCTTGTAAACGGCTGATCAGCGCGGGACTAACCCCAGATTCAAAGACCTCATGGATTCCCTTAACATTAAAATGTTGCTGTTTTAAACCCATAAAGATGTTGGTAAGCTGTCTTTCGGTTTGTCCTTCAACCATGAAATTGTGTTGATAGGCGGGTTTTATTTCCATGATCCGTGATTGCAATATTCGATCAGAGATAGCCCTATCTTCCTTGGTCTCTATTTCAAAGTATTTGGGACTGATAACGGTAATAGGACTGGGTTTTCCGACATGTAGCCCTGCGTTTTGTGGGAGGAATTGCGCCCCAACCAAGATAAAAACAAACAAGGTAAATATTAAATAGATCGATAATTTGGTGTCCCATTTTATCGAACGAAGCCATGAGGGCCTTTTTTTCAAAATAGTGCCATTAATGGGCAAACTTTGCTCCTAGTTTTATAAATTTTCCGGTTATATCCTCATATCCACGGAGGATATGATAGGTATTATAGAGAACGGTATCCCCATCAGCTACTAGGCCCGCGATCAACAATGCAGCCCCCCCTCGCAGATCCATCATTTTCACCGCCGAAGAAGATAAATTCCGAACCCCATGGATAACAGCTTTCCGTCCATCAACTTCGATATTAGCCCCCATTCGATTCAGTTCATTGACATGCATAAAACGGTTCTCAAAGATGGTTTCAGTGATGGAACTTTTCTCGCCATCAATCATCGCCAGAACCGACATTAGCATAGCTTGATTATCGGTTGAGAATCCCGGAAACGGCTCGGTCTTGATGTTGACCCCTTTCAAATCGCCTCCGTCATAACTGATATGCAACGTTTCGTCGTCGATCTCTTCAAGGGTATACCCCACTTTTCGAAGCACTTTGATAATATCCTGAATTTGCGCGGTATTCACTTTCTCTAAGATCACATCACCACGCGTAATCGCCACCGCACACAGGTAGGTCGCCGTCTCGATTCGATCAGGGATGACTGGATAATTAACATTGATCATCTCGGGGACGCCCTCGATACGGATCGTATCGGTTCCGGCTCCTTGGACATTCGCGCCCGCTTGATTCAGGAAGGCGGCTAGATCTTCGATCTCGGGTTCTTTGGCTACATTTTTCAGAACCGACGTCCCTTCAGCCAAAGAGGCCAACATCATCAGATTTTGCGTCGCTCCAACGCTAGGGAAATCAAGGGTATACTTACTGCCACGGATTTTACCGTTCGACTTCAAGACGACAAACCCATGCTCAACCCGTATATCGATACCAAAGGCTCGAAACCCATTCAAATGAATATCAACGGGACGAGTACCGATGGCACAGCCCCCCGGATAAGGGACTTTGGCAAACCCAACCCGAGCTAAAATCGGCCCCGCCACGAGAAAGGAGGCACGCATATTGGTGATCAGCTCGTAAGGGGCAATGTGTCGAACATCATTGGTGCCCATAATGGTCACGGTATTATTAGTAAACTCCGCCTTTAACCCCAAACTCCGTAGTAAGCGGATCGTGGTCATGATATCCGTCAGATTAGGCACATTGGTGATCACGCTCTCACCCTTCAGCAGAATGGTTGCGATCAAAATGGGGAGTGCGGCATTCTTGGCACCACTGATACGAACACGCCCCTCAAGGCGAACAGGCCCTTTGACAACAAGCTTAGACATGGTCGTATTGAACCGTCATATTGATATCTCGTAAGAGGATCAATCGCCCTATTCGAATGATGAGCCAACCCAGCAACACTCCCAGAATAGCACCTAACCCTGAACGATAGAGGGTCACCCAAAATGAGGTATGGAGATGAGCGAAGGAATTAAGCATGGAAATGGACGCCAATGAGGCCAATAAGAACAGGGTTGTTCGGACCCAACTCGGCCACGTCAAACGGTCTTTAAACATTAACCAAAGCACTAACGCGGGATATCCGAGAAACAACTCTTTTGTCCGAGGTCGGATCCATAATATCTTTTCTAGCAGATTGCGTAACCAAAGTTCGGGGCCTGTCACCAGAACCGGCGCATCATTCCCCGATCGGACGAGATAAATAGTGATCAAAACGAGGCCGACACATCCAAGCATCATCATCGCGATATTGATGGGTTGAAGCATGAACCGCTTAACCCGATAGCCCACGTATTGGATCTGATCTAATTTTGCCACTTTATAAAGCCACAAGAGCACGAACGGCCCCAGAATAGCGATCTTAACGCCTCTAAACCCCACCGCTCCGATCCAGAAAACAGGATCGCCCATTAGGTTTTGAATAAAAATTCCGCCCATCAAGGTGCCCCCGAAAACCAGTCCCACCGCACGAGCCAATTCTTTGAATGACGAAAGCGAAAGGCCTTTTTGCTGTGCATCCAACTCCATCATCACTAACACCGGAACGATCACTGACACACAAAGGGCACTGACCTGAAACATCAAGGTCAGTCGACCCATCAAAAAGGCCGAACCAAATCCTAACGCAACAAAAGCAGAAAAGACGACAAGGGTCTTCATTCCGGCCAAAGGCCTGAAACGACGCCACATCAGGAAAACAATAAGGACAAAAGCACCCACACCACTTAGGGTTAGCATGCTGCGATAGCCTTTTTGGAACGGGGATTGACTGAGTGCTTGAACGTTATACCCTCGCGCTTCAAGACGGCTAACGATCCGTTGAATCAGTCGAGAATGGAACGAATAGCTGTTGATAAGATCGACGCCTTCGTAAGGTTGAACCCAAATAACACGCGCCCCTCGCTCAACAACAGCCCGAACGGCCTGCTCGACATATTTTGACGTATTTCGATCTGACAACGCCAACGCATGAACACGTACCCCATTGGAACCATTCAGAAGCGTCGAGAACCCAAGAGGAACGGGATTAAACTCAACAAACGCAAGCATCTTATGCAGTTCTTTTGTTCGTTGCTTGATATACTCGGTATTTTGGGGATACCCTAAGGCATTTTTACCTTCAAGAAGGATCATCCGATTATCTAGGTCGCTGAGGCGAGATAGTTTAAAACTAAGTTGATCTTCATTAAACTCGGAATGAGCCTGCAAAGCAGGGATCATCACTAGCCCCTGAGATTGAATGGCAATACCCTTTTCGATATTGACATCAATAGGCAGATCGAGGAGTTGCTCAAAGGGTGCCGCCACCTCTAACGTCTGAAAGCCCAGTTCTTTGACTCGCTTCCCATACTTATATTCAAGAATGGTCCTGACAACATCATACTGGACAGCGTCATCAAACGTCATATACATCATGGGGGCTTGGATCACATACCCCGCCGGCAAACGGGATACCAATACATGACTGGTGCGAGCGATAAGGCGCAGCGAGTCGATAAGATCACCGCCTCGAACAAGCGTAAGCAGGCCTTGATCCATAAGGTCTTTGATCGTATCTTCTTGTAGGATGACCGAGGTGACCCCCGATTTTTTCATCCCACCTAATACGTCACGAACATCATAACCCGAACTTCGGCTCATCGAAAAAAGCCCTTTGCTGCTGATGACGACATCGACATTCTTGTTACCTAAATCCCAGAATGTTTTCATGCCAATGGGAATAGTGCCAACCACGGCAAAAATCAGTAAAGCGATCCAAATCTTAGGGGGGATCATACGCGGAAACATAACGTTCATGTTAACGATTCCCGTTTAAAATGTAAATACGCCTGCATGAAGCCATCCAGCGCGCCATCCATAACATCGGCGACATTCCCCACTTCATGTCGGGTTCGGTGGTCCTTAACCATCGTATAGGGATGAAAGACATAGGACCGAATTTGATTTCCCCAGCTGATCTCTTTATTGCTTTCAGCGATGCCATTCAGCGCATTGGCGTTCTCTTGCTCTTTTAAGACGACCAATTTAGACAAAAGAGAACGCATGGCTACCTCTTTATTTTGAATTTGAGAACGTTGATTCTGACATTGAACCACAATCCCCGACGGCATGTGGGTTATGCGAACCGCTGAGTCTGTTTTATTAATATGCTGCCCGCCTGCCCCACTCGAACGATAGGTATCGATACGGATATCATCGTTGTTGATCTCTACGTCGGTGGAACGCTCGATAAGCGGGATCACATCGACCGAGGCAAAGCTGGTCTGTCGCTTATTATTCGCATTAAAGGGGGATAAGCGCACCAATCGATGGATGCCATGCTCGGATTTCATCAACCCATAAGCATAGTCGCCACGGACTTCGAGGGTGACACTCTTGATGCCCGCTTCCTCTCCTTCGCTGATATCGATGATTTGATAGGAAAAACCCTTTTTCTCGATCCATCGCACAAACATCCGAAGCAACATTTCGGCCCAGTCTTGAGCGTCGGTCCCCCCTGCCCCCGCGTTAATGGTAAAAATTACATCGCCCTCATCATGCGTATCGCTTAAGAGTGTCTGAAGCTCGAGTGCGTCATATTCTAAACGGATCTTTTCTTCATAGACATGGATGTCCGATGCGAGCGACTCATCACCCAATGATTGAAGTTCTTCTAAATAAAGCGCATCTTGTTGAATAGTTTCGAACTGAACCAGCCGGTCGACAATAAGCTTCGCCTTTCGGTTCAGGCTGGTTAGGCGCGCTGTATCTGTCCAAATGGCAGGGTCTTGAAGCTGTGCGCTCAGTTCTTCTTTTTGTCGCCTAAGTTCAGGCAGGTCAAAGATAGTCTCCGAGTGTCCTGATCCGCTTTTGTAATTCAGCCGTCACAAGATCCTCCTGCGTTGATTATGCGGACGCGCCGCAGCATTTTTTATATTTTTTCCCTGAACCACATGGACACGGGTCATTGCGTCCAACCCTCTCTCCTGTTGAGACAGGAGCAGCTTTTTGGTCGATAACGGCACCCCGTTCATCGGCCGCATGATAGGACGTGATACGGACTTGCTCATGTTTGAGTTGTTGCGCAGCCAAGGCGGCCGCCTCTTCATTGGACACCACTTGGACACGGAAAAGACTGGTGATGACCTCTTGCTCAGCCCCCGTCATCATGACTTGGAACATATCATAACCTTCGCGTTTATACTCCAGAAGCGGGTCTTTATTGGCATAGGCACGCAACCCGATCCCATCACGAAGGATATCCATGTGTTTGAGGTGTTCGATCCAACGAGAATCGAGGGCATGGAGATAAATATAGCGAACGATCGAGCCAAAATCGCCCATTTCAAAACGCTCGACATAGTTACGATAATACCCGATCGCCGCGGCAGACAGATCCTCAATGCCTTGATTGCGATTTTGCAAACTGATATGACTAAAATTAGCCGGAACGAGTTGGTGCATTTCTTCGACAAGACCAGTCCAGTCGACATCACGTAATTTAAAATCTTGAGGGAAAAACGCCTCCATGATCAACTCGGCATGGAAACGAATGACCTCTTCGATTTTTTCGACCAATCGATCGCCTTCTAGGATGCGGCGACGCTGGGAATAGACGATCTCACGTTGTTTATTCATGACATCATCATATTCGAGGAGTTGTTTTCGGATATTAAAATGATACATCTCGACTTTTTTCTGCGCGCGTTCGATCGAACTTGAGATCATCTTGTGCTCGATAGGGGTATCATCGTCAAACCCAAGCGTTTCCATAATTTTGATAATGCGTTCGGAGCCGAACAAGCGCATTAAATCGTCTTCGAGGGAAACATAGAACTTGGTATAACCCGGGTCACCTTGTCGTCCGCAACGACCTCGAAGCTGATTGTCGATCCGTCGGCTTTCGTGACGCTCTGTCCCGAGAACGGCTAGGCCACCAAGACCCGCAACCCCGTCACCCAATACGATATCGGTCCCTCGACCGGCCATATTGGTCGCGATCGTGACACCCCCACGATACCCCGCTTTGGAGATGATCTCGGCTTCTTGCTCATGGTACTTGGCGTTTAAGACACTGTGAGGAATATTGGCCTTGCGAAGATGTTGGCTTAGCATTTCCGAGACTTCGATGGAGATGGTACCCACGAGTACCGGTCGCCCGACTTTGTGGAACTCGATGATATCTTTCACGACGGCACGATACTTACCCACTCGTGATTTATAGATGGCATCGGCTGCATCGACACGAACGGTGGGCTTATGGGTCGGGATCTCAACGACGTTGAGGCTGTATATCTTTTCAAACTCGGCGGCTTCGGTCATGGCCGTACCGGTCATCCCTGCCAGCTTTTCGAACATTCGGAAATAGTTTTGAAGGGTCACGGTCGCAAGGGTTTGGCTCTCGTGACGGATCTCAAGATCTTCCATGGCCTCGATCGCCTGATGAAGCCCATCACTATAACGACGACCAACCATCAAACGGCCGGTGAACTCATCGACAATCAGCACCTCGTTATCTTTGACGATATAATCGACATCCCGTTTATACAGATATTTGGCCTTCAAACATTGACTAAGCATGTGGGCGAGATCCATGTTCTCCATATCGTAAAGATGCTCGACTCCAAATTTCTTCTCGGCAAAATCGATCCCTTCATCGAGCATAATGATGTTCTTTTGCTTTTCTTCGATCGTAAAGTGCTCCTCGGGACAAAGTTTGTTGGCGACCTCACGGGCTTTTTTGTATTTATCGGTATTGTCATCCACAACCCCCGAGATGATGAGCGGCGTACGGGCTTCGTCGACCAAAATACTGTCAACTTCGTCCACAATGGCAAAATGAAGGTTACGCTGAACGCATTGCATCAGATCGGTGGCCATATTATCGCGAAGATAATCGAAGCCAAACTCATTATTGGTGCCGAAAATGATGTCCGCTTGATAGGCCACTTGCCGATCATCGACAGGCATTTGGCTTTGGATCAGGCCCACATTTAAACCCAGAAAACGATAGATCTGCCCCATCCATTCACTATCACGTTTGGCCAAGTAGTCATTGACCGTGATGATAAAAACACCCTTGCCGGTCAAGGCGTTCAAATACGCGGGCAGCGTGGCAACCAGCGTCTTGCCTTCACCTGTTTTCATCTCAGATATCTTGCCCTCATGCAGCACCATACCGCCGACAAGCTGAACATCAAAATGACGCATATTCAGCACGCGCTTACCGGTTTCACGGACAACCGCAAAGGCCTCGGGAAGAATATCCTCTAGGCTAGCCCCTTGCTCGAGCCGTGCTTTAAACTCGACGGTTTTGGCGGTCAAAGCCTCATCTGACAATGCCGAGATGGTGGGTTCGAACGCATTGATGACCTCGACGGTATCAAAGTAGCGTTTAAGGGCATCCTTTGAGGACTGGCCGAAAATAAAGCGATTAAAAAAACTAAGCAAGGACAATCTCGAAATTAGTTGTCAGATTCGATAAGCCCAAAGTCACCCTCATGCATTTTATAAATGACATTGAGTAGATTGGTTTTATCATTTCTGAAAACAAGGAATTCCATGCCTGATATTTGAAGCTGTAAAACGGCCTCTTCAACGTCCATGGGCTTGAGGGCCTGACGATTGGTATAAACGACCGGCGCACCTTTGGTACTGTAGCGTTGATCGGCATTGTCGATATTATCGATGGCTACCGCTGTCTTTTCGGCTTTGTGGTTCTTCATTTTGTCTTTATACTTTTTGATCTGTTTTTCGAGTTTTTCGAATAAAAGATCGATCGCCGCATACATGTCGGCGTTGATCTCGCGAGCCGAGATAATGGCCCCATGAACGTTGAGCATGACGCTGGCCTCGTTTTGTTTGTCGGGGGATTTGGTTTGATGATGACGCATTTCGACTTTGCCATTCACCATAGCCTCCGCGAAATAATGCTCGATCTTACCGATCTTCTTCTGAGCATAGTCTTTTAGGGCTTCAGTCATGGGTAAATTTTGTCCAGAAACGATGACTTGCATAGGCGCAACTCCTTTTGTTGGTATGCTGCATTCTAGCTTTTCCACTGGGGTTTGTAAATTAGCGGTTATTGCCCTCGGTTATAATCAAGAGATCAAAGATGCACGTATTTGTTCCTGGAAGCAGGCAAAAGTATTTTTTAACTTATTCAAGTCCTTGCTGTTTATATCTGTCTTGTGGCGCAAGGCCTCAGCCCCTTCCTTCAAAGCACGCATTCCTGCGAGCAAGGCATTCTTCGAGTCCATCCTCTCGACAAAATGCATGAGCTCCGTCAATACATTATCCATTCTCACTAAAAGCGTTTGAAGTTCTTTTTGATGCGCAGCCATCAGGGGACTTTGTCCCTTGTTCATACCTATTTGACTCATTTGACCAGCAACAAGCTTCCGCAAGTCTGCTTCTAGTTGGGTAAGCTGTGTTGTCACGGTATTCATGACACTGACAAACGTTTGCTGAGTTCTTTTCATTCTATTGCGATGATGCTTCCGTCCACCAGGGCCAAGCTTGTTATTGATTTCCTTTTCGACCGTTGCCAACACCACTTGAGCACTATGTGGCATTTCTTTTCCTTGCATTCCTGCTGAATATTCACAATAACCATCCACACAATTGGTTGCTCCATCAACTGCAGCAATAACATCATTTTTAATGCCTTCGAGAACAGCTGAAACAGAACGAGTCTCTAGATCATTTAGTGCTTTTGAAATTGCTTTACCAAGAACACTATCGGGAGCGAATTGTTTCCTTAAATTTTCAAGGTATGGACTAAGTTCTTGACTAGTCTTAAAGTTTTTTTCAGTAAACAAAGTATTAAAAGCCTTCATTAATTTTTCTGCATCCGCTAGGGTTTGCACTTGTGAGGACAAGTAATTGGCAACACCCTTTGCAGTATTCGAAGGCACATTTCTTTCAGAAAGCAACCACCATAAAGCTTCGTGTTGTTCCTTACCTTTCTCCGCCCCCAATAGTTCATTAAAATCTTTGAGCAAATTTGAGACAAAACTTGGATCCAAGTTTTGCCTTGATTTTAACATCTCAATCAATCCCCATATCGTTCTGCTAACAGTTATAAAGTCTGATGAATCTATTGATAATTCATTAAACAATTTTCGAAGTGAATTATTGGTAGGATTAATATTTATCACATTTAGGACATAATCCGCTTTTTGAGACGAATCCTTGCATTCGCTTAGTTTTGATGGGAGCTGAATATGATGAATATTCTGTGGTCTTCGAGAGGGAACGCTTGAAACATGGGATGTAGCTGTCATGTTATTTAAATTATGCCCGCTAGTGGGGGGAATAAACATTAACCCATCGATTGTTTTTGATGCCTAGCCAACCCAATAAACGCTACACACCTTTATTCACGGGGCTTTCAGCCGAATTCATCATCAACCCCACAATCTAACAGCCCCATTTTTTCAAAAATTTTCAAAAATAACTGAAATTATCCAAATCGGTAACCGAGATATCGAGCTTGCATCCTACGGATGCGAAAGAAGGGGGAGGTTCCCCCTTATAAATATCCCCCTGGAATACAAATACGATAAAACGGGCACACCAAAGATGTGGCTAAGAACAAGGCGGGTAAGATACGACAAATACTGCTTG
>CAIWAN010000117.1 GCA_903910705.1 uncultured Candidatus Marinamargulisbacteria bacterium | reverse complement strand
TTCTCAAACACTATGGAAAACCTTTTGACCCACTTCGTCAACTTGTGCACATGATGCACAACTCTTTGAGTTGCACACATGTACCCAAGTGCGACTATGGGCGTTTTTTGAATTTTACAGAAAGAATGTTACAGTATCAGAGAAACATTCGCTCTCCGTAGATTTAATCCCTCTGTGTTGATCTTTGAAAATAAGCTTTTCATGAAAAACAGTTTTTCTTCTGGATTAGAGTATTGTTTATCAATGATTTGAATAGCTTTTAGAATTTCATTTATTGGAACCTTCGCATATATGCCAGGTTGATTGAGTGTTTGAAGAACCGTGCTTGACGATAAGACTAGCATACCCGACTCCCCCCCGATTGGTTTCCATTATTTAATTTGCCCCCAGATGGGAGCACTAAACACGGTGTTTTATTGGTGAATTCGTGAGGGAGTGACGGTCAAAACGCCAGATCGGTGTGCGTTTCGAAGAATTTCACTTTTTTTCACTTTTCTTGAAATTTTATATAAAACCTCAAAGGGATGGATCGTTTTCGATCATCAATGGTTTCTATAAAATTGTATCAATAAATGATAAAATATAACGTATGGATGTCGACAAGATCGTTGCTTATTGGCTCGCTATTATGATAGTTTGAAGCTTTCCAAGATTCGCAATGCTGTTGATATTACCATTGAGCCTATTGCTTATCGAACAGACGACTTCATTTTGGAGGATCCTCTTGTTAGCCAGATCATAAAGACTGGAATAAAGATATAACCGCCTAGCGGATTTGTGTTTGAATGATATAATTGCACTTAATGGTTACTAATAATCAAATAGAAATGATCGCTAAAATTATCAACCAGACGATTGATTCTGAATCGGTGTATCTTTTTGGGAGCTATGCTTCTGGATCCCCTCACGTTAATAGCGATCTTGATATCGCTGTCATAAAAAATAATATCAAAGACAAACACGAAGATCTATATCAAATCCGCAAAGCCCTGTCGTATCTTGCTATACCCATGGATTTGCTGCTCTTTGAATCTAAAGACTATAACTCCAAGGTAGATGTATATGGAACCGTTCAATACGAAATAGCCCATAAAGGAAAAAAACTTTCATGACTACTGATTCCATGAACCCTGAAACTTGGCGTCAATATGCTCAGGATGACATTGAGTCAGCTGAAATTCTACTTAATTCAAGCACAAAATATCATATTGTTGCTTATCACACTCATCAATCAGTTGAGAAAATGCTTAAACGCTTTTTGATGATCAAGAATAAAGCGTTTCCATTTATTCATGATTTATCAGCCCTTTTGACAGAAGCCTCCAAGATTAAGGATTATTCGGATTATTTTCGTGACGTTTCGTTTCTGATGGATTTGTATTCAACATCTCGGTATCCTTCTGGGGACACCATTACAAAAGACGAAGCGAGTAAAGGTCTGGCTATAGCCAATAGACTATATTTATTGTTGCTATAAAAAAATCATCGAACTCAAATTATCAGCGCTTAGACTCAAACATACCCTCTCACCGTGCCCACGTGTTGATGTTTGACGATTATTCCCTGAAATTTCGCTGTTTCCCGACCGATATATGAATAGAGGATCGCAAAATATGGGGGGCTGTATATGCAAACGAAAGTCATTGCACTAGAAATTGACCCCGATGCCTTTTGTTATCTTGCATGGCAGCTTAATGGTGAAGCCCAAAAACATGAAAAAGAGGGCAACCTTAAGGAAGCTGAAAAGTTTTATAGGCAAGCTGTTGCCACTTATTGGCGCTACAATCCTATTAAGAGGGCTAGAGCTTATATGAATAATCCTATGACACTGCTGGAAATATTTCTTAAACTAAGGAACGATAATCAGCTTGGTGAAAATGGATTTGGAGTGGAGCAGGCTAGAAACGAGTATTTAGGAGAATTTAGTTTTCGACAGAGGTGGTCATGAAAAACCGGACAGAGTTTTAAGAACCCAACATGAGCCTCATAGATTAATTGCCTGAAATTCCATGATATCTCGTCCGATATATGGACTATGATGGTCAAAGCCTTTTTATTCCTTGCCCTCCTAAGCCTCTGCTTTTCTGCTGAGTTGGTTTCGTCTAACCAAGCCGGTGGGGTAGGAATCGGCGAGGGACAATTCCGCTGTCCGAGTGGACTGGCTGCCATGAATGACTCGGTGTTGGTGGTGGACATGAACAACCGGCGTGTGCAGCGATTCACCGCGAATCTATCTTTTGAGTATTCGTTTAAAGATATCAAGGACGAGGATGGCAATATCGGCCAAATGCAGGCCCCCACTCGGGTGGCTTTTGACAATGTCCACAATGTGATCTACGTTGCCGACCCCGAAAACGACGTCATTTATGGCTTCGACCTGCAAGGCCGATATCAGCGAACAATCGGGGGTTTTGGAAAGGCCGGCGCGCGATTTAATGGCCTTGCTGGGCTGGCTGTCGATGCGTTTGGGTTCTTGTATATCGCCGATCGAGGGAATCATCGCATCCTCAAAATGGATAGCGAAGCAAAACTGCTCCTAGAGATTCCTGCTAAAGAAGGCGCACTCCTCAACCCCGTCGACGTTGATATCGATCTCGCCACGGGTAAGATCATCGTGCTAGACACCCAAGGGGTCAAGGTTTATGACGAGTTTGGTAAATTTCAGCGACTTTGGGCCACCGTCAGCCATGGCAAAGCGATTACCCTCGCCAACAATAAGCGCATTTTTGTTCTGACCGACAATCGCATCGAGGGATTCGATCATGAGGGGCAATCCATCCTGTCCGATCGGCCCATCAAAAAACCCGAAGACATCCTCTGGATGAATGACCATCTCTTTGTCAGTGAGTCGCACACCCATCGGATACTTCGCTTCGATGTTAAAGATTAAGCCCTTTGCGCTAGCCCTTCTACTATTGATTGGTTTTTCCTCGGCGGCTGATCTCCTTGATATGCACGGTATGAAAACCATTTCGATGCGTTCCAAGTTCAAACAAGGGTCAAAGCCCGACTTTACCGAAGGGGTGCAGCGTGATGAGTCCCTGATGCTCAGCATCAAAGGGCAGGTCGCCAGCATCGACGTCGCCGCGAATGTCTATGATTCCTCGGTCGACCTGGGCCAAACCAATAAGAATAATATCGAGCTCAAAAATGATGACTGGGAGCTTTATTTCGGCGAGTATTTGGCCTATTTAGACAAAACCGAATTTACCTCGTTTAGCAAACTTCAAGATGGGGTGAAAGGGGTTGTTCGGGATGGTCCGTTCAAATATAGCGCCATGAAATCAGAATCGAAAGGGATATCGGCGCATGATAGCCTGAAGGGGCAGAATTCTCAGGGTCCGTACAAGACCACCAATAAGCCGATCGTTATTCGTAGTGAGCGCGTGACGCTAAGAGGGCGAGTGTTAGATCGCGATACTGACTACACTTTGGATAACGAATTGGGCGAGCTGACCTTTAAGCGCGACTTTGTGCAAGAGTCGGAGATGATCGAGGTCGATTATGAATATTCGGATAGCCAGTACAAAAAGAGCTTTTCGGCCTTTCGATGGGAGTATGTGCCGACCCGCAATGCCGAACACTACACCTTTACCTATTTAAGCCTGACCGATACCGCCCCCAATTCGCATACCATGTTGGGGCTTGACGGGGCGTATTCGCTTTGGGACGACACGCAGATGCAAACCGAGCTCGCCTATTCAAACAAGCAAAGTCAGAGTGGCGTCGCGGTTAAACAGCAGGTGGCTTATACCACCGAAAATACCGATGTTAAGTTGACGATCAAACGAGTGTCCGATGTCTTCTATTCTCTCGGGAATCCGGCGATCCATCCAGGACAGTTCAATACGCTCATCGATGTCAATGTGATGCCCGTGCCCGCTTGGCGACAACGCTATTTCCAAAGTGATAATGCCTATCGCTACCAAGATGGCGAAGTGGCCGAACACGTCTATGATGCCCGCACGAATGTGGCGGACTTGGATGTGTCGGTTTATCGTCGCGATCAAAAGGATCTCTCGAATTCTTTGAACATGCAGGAAACGACCCAAGAACGAGTCGGAGCGAGCTATCGACTGCGATGGGGGTTCCTCGAGAATGCCCCTGGGGGGCGAGTGGAAAAAATGACCGATCGTTTCAATGTGTCGGGCAATTATACCAATTACATTGCAAGCCTCGAGTCCGCGTTGGTCGGTCTCGACAATGTGAAGCTGGCGACGAATGTCGAGTATCAAGAACGCCATATCGCTAACGATCAAACGTTCTATCGTCAGGTGGTTGCATTGTCGTCAGAACTAGAGCCGCTTAGCCATTACACCGTTGACGGGGTGGTCAAATTAGTCAAAGATACCCAAGAAGGAGACTCGGCCTTGGCGGACATGAATTATGCTTTTCTTTTCACCAAGCAGATCAAGGTAAACGGCAATGTCAACATCGAAACCTTGCGCGAAACGATCAATACCACCGACTATAAAGTGGCGCGGGTCGATGAAACGGTGAAAGTCACCCTAAAGCCCTATAGCGATCTGGCCTTGAAATATATGGTCCGACCCAGCTTTGCCGAGCTGCCTGACGGGGTTCGCTATGAGGACAAGGTTGTGAAGCAATATAGTCTCGACTACACGATGTTGAGTAATATGGACCACTCGGTGAGTTATAAACAGTCGGCTCGACGGTTACTTGATCGCAACCAGATCCCGACGGTCAGCCTGAGTCTAAACGAGAATAAAGACACGTGGCTGGTTCAGTCGAATATGCGTTTTGATGAACATGACCTGACCTACTCGCTTGAACTGAACAAAGAACAGACCGACCGTTTAAAGACCACCTCAACGATGAATGGTTACGAGCATGTCGATGCCCTGCAGGTGATCCATGATCTGAACTATGGGTATCAGATCTCGAATGTTTTGAAGGCGGGGTTTAGCTACAAGAACGACTATTCACGAAGTCTGTACAGCCTCGATGCGAGTGCGAACGTCGATCTGTTAACCGAAACCGTGGCGATCAATAGCGAGTGGCAAGCCAACCCTTCATTGACCCTAAAAGGGACCACGTCAGCGGCCAAAGCGACCGATTTTCTGGGAGTTAATCCGGTGACCTATCTCTTGATCCCACGGGTGGATATCACGTTTCGTCCGTTCAAGGGGTGTGTGCTGAGTAGTTTTATCGAGAAAACCAGTTCGATGTCAGGACAGGAAACCCAAAAGCACCGAGCTTCGGTCAACGTTAAATATAATGTCGCCATGATGCAGTTGCTTGAGTGCTCCTTCTCTAGCCAAGTCGACTACGAGAAAAGCCTGCTCCCCACCAGCTATGAAACCCTCGACATGCTCGTCAAATTGACCTTGGTATTTTGAGTGGTTTTTTTGCCTTTTTGTGCCGATATACTATTATCATGATCTATCGAATTTTGATTATTTTGCTGATATTATCGGGCAGCCTTTTTGCCAATGACCGTGCGATAGGGTTTGTCAGTGCGATGCTGCACAGTCTCGACTCGATCCAGTCGATACAATGTGATGTCACTAACCGAGTATTTGATTCGGGGAAGCGCACCACGCAGAACTATCATCTCGTGGCCGATCAAAAGTATGCCCTTGTGCGATTTGTTGTGCCCACAAAGATCACCGTGGTCAAGAACAAAAAAGGGTCTTTTGTCGTGACCAAAGGGGATGTTCGAAAACAACCCAAAGGCCAGCCGTTCCCTGTTGATCTCCCGCATCGGTTCCTTGCGAATTTGAACCTCAAGGATATTTCCGAGAATTACAGCTTTATCGTTAGTAGCGAGAACGCCAACACGATCGTCATTAACATTGTCCCGATCGATGCGGTCAGGGGAGAGGACGATCAAGTCACTCTCCTTAAGTTAAGTCTTAACAAATCAAAGTCGATGTTAGAGCGGGTCGATATTTTCAAGAACAATAGCTTGAAGTCCAACGATTTTGTGCGCTTTGAGTATATCCCGATCGGAAATATGATGGCACTCAAGCGATCCTACAGTTATTCCAAACAGACGCGACTCACCCCGCCAAAGGTCTACATCAACGAAAATATCTACACCAACATCATCCTTAATCAAAAGTTGAACGATGATGATTTTGACGAGAACTGAGGTTTCTTGCTGCGTAATTCTTAACGATACGTCGTCAGGTATATCTGAAAGAGTGGATCTGAAATCGTGTAAACACCACTGTTAAATTCAAGGAATCCATATTGTAGGAGTCGGAATAAAATCTTGGTGATGGCGCTCGTTGAAATGCGAATCGTTGAGATGAAGGTTTTTGACTTTGGTTTCGTAAGAGTCCCTATCTTTGCAATGGCGATCAGCACATTTTCCTCATTTTTTGACAAGGAAATCAGGAGTCCTTCGAAAAAGCTTCGTTTGTTCTCAACAAGTTGATGAATAATGAGATTGATATAGCTCGGATCATCAACAGAGCTGAGATGATCTTCACGTGAATGAATTAAGACATGGTCAGCCAGAATGTTAATCGATTCCGGTATCCGATTCATGCGATCTTGAATATAGGTCGTCGCTTCTGTTGATATAGTCATCGGATTATAACGCTCTTGGATATAGGTATGATAATCAGCATAATCAATCGGCTTGATCTCAACATGGGTGCCAAAATTTGCCAAAGGCGCCGTTGGTTTTGAAAACAAGTCGATAAGCATATGTTTTTGTGAACCCATGATGATAATGGGGATATCCAGAAGTTGTTGGAATAGGGTGCGAAAGGTTGCGTCGAGCGTTGGAATACGGCAAATCGCTTGAAATTCATCGAGGACGATCAGTGTCGGATGATGTTTGCTAATGGCAAGGATAAGCTTAAATATATCATCGAGTTCAATCGGCTTTCGATCGGCACGTATCGGACTAAGGGAAAGGCTGGGTTGTGACGTCAAGCTATCTAATGAGATTTGTGGCTGAAGACTTTGAAGGAATTCCTTCGTTTTTTTCATAAGGCTCTGCGCAGGAAATGATGCTGTAAAAGAGAGTTCTAACTCTTTATGAAGCAGCTGACAAAGATGCTCAATGTCTCTTATATCAAAAAGATCAATAAAGAAAACAAAGCTATGAGGTGTATCCTTCTTAAATGTGGGAATAATGACGTTCTTGATGAGGGATGTTTTTCCGAAGTTTCGAGGACCATATAAAACAACGTTTCGACGCTTATTGACAAGCCCCATAATGGCATCAGTCTCTGCCTGCATATTGCAAAGATTCTCTTGATCTATAATTTGGTCGTATATAAATCGTTTCATGTTAGTCTAACAATAAGTGTAACACAAAAAGTGTGACACAAAAAGTGTCAATTCGATTTTGACGAGAACTAACCCCTTCGTGACTGGAAAAATATAGAAATACCATGTTTCGTAAATATCATCGGTGGTATACTTAGTATATACATGGTCGCTCAGAGAAAATTAAAACGAATAAAATATAGCACTGAGAAAAATGAAGTCTTAAAACAAACTCGTGGGGTTGGTTTTGAGGATGTCTTGCTTTGTATTAATAACGACAGGGTAATGGACGTTTTTCCGCATCCGAATCAAGAGAAGTATCAAGGACAGATGATATTTATTGTTGATATTAACGGTTATATTTGTTTTGTTCCCTTTGTGGAAACCGAGGAAGAAATATTCTTGAAAACCATAATACCCAGCAGAAAAATGAACAAGAAGTACAAGGGAGTCGTTTAAATGAAACAAACAATGAAACTAGATGCCTATGAACAGGATATTCTTGATCGATTTGATCGTGGTGAGACGGTCAGTTCGGAAAACACCAAAGAGTTTACGGCTCGAATGAAAGACTATATTAATTTTACGCAGAAATCAAAAAAATCAATCTCTGTAAGGGTGCCTGAGAATGATCTATATGATATCAAGAGAAAAAGTATTGAAATTGGGATACCCTATCAGAATATAATCCAAAGTCTTATTCATAGCTTTAATCAGGGTAAAATAAAGTTGTCTTAAACAGAATATTCCGCCATGATTTTGACGTGTTATAATATCGCCCATGACGTTACAGCTCTTTGATACGACTTTGCGAGATGGTGAACAATCCGAGGGGATATCGTTTGCCGTTTCGGACAAGATCAAGATCGCCCATCTGCTAGATGAGTTGGGTGTCCATTATATCGAAGGCGGCTTTCCGGGGTCGAATCCCAAGGTTGTCGAGTTCTTCGATGCCATGCGTCACGAAACGCTAAAGCACGCCAAACTCGTTGCGTTCGGCAGCACCCGCCATCATCAAAACAAACCTGAAGATGACCCTAGCCTTAAAGGGCTTATTGCCTCGGGTGTCCGCGTTGCGTGTATCTTTGGGAAAACATGGGACTTTCATGTTACCGATGCGCTTCGTATCTCTTTAGAGGACAATCTGGTCTTGATCGAGGATTCGATCCGCTATTTAAAAACAAAAATGGATGAGGTCTTTTTTGATGCCGAGCATTTCTTTGATGGCTATAAACGCAACCCTGCCTATGCCCTGCAAGCTCTTGAAGCCGCCGTCAGAGCTGGCGTAGATGTAATCGTTCTGTGTGACACAAATGGGGGCACCTTGCCCTTCGACGTCGAAACGATCGTCCGAGAGATCGTCCGCCTATTCCCTGTTCCGATCGGCATCCATGCCCACAATGACGGGGACTGTGCGACAGCCAATACCTTGTCGGCCATCCATGCGGGTGCGGTTCATGTCCAAGGGACGCTCAACGGCTATGGCGAACGCTGCGGCAACGCCAACCTTTGCGCGATACTGCCTGCCCTTAAACTTAAAATGGGGTTTGAGGATTGCCTGACCGATGAACAATTATCTCATATCACCGATGTGTCACGACATGTCAGCGAGATCGCCAATCTCCCCCATAATACCCATATGGCCTATGTCGGGATGAGTGCATTTGCCCACAAAGGCGGTGTCCATGTTAATGCGATCGCCAAACACCCCGAGACCTACGAGCATATCCGCCCTGAAAAGGTCGGCAACATCCAACGTGTCCTAGTGTCCGAGCAGTCGGGCGTCAGTAATTTAGCCTACAAAGCCAAAGAGCTAGGTGTGGACATTCACTCCAAAGATCCGGCAATGAAAGTGCTATTAAAAGAGATCAAAGACCTTGAGCAATACGGCTATCAGTTCGAAGAAGGCGAGGCCAGTTTTGAGCTAATGCTGCGTCGTGCGGCTCAGGCTTATGCACCCTTTTTTGAGTTGATTGGATTTCGAGTCATCAACGATCGTCTCCGCAATGACAATACGGTTCTCGAAGCGACCGTCAAGTTGACCATCAACGGCAAGGTTTTACACACCGCAGGGGAGGGTAATGGCCCCGTGGCCGCGCTAGACCATGCGTTTCGTAAAGCCCTTAAACATGACTTTCCCGAGATCGATTCGATGCATTTGACCGACTACAAAGTCCGTGTTCTCAGTAGCAAAGATGGCACCGATGCCCGTGTCCGCGTCATCATCCAAAGTGCTGATGACAAATCCACATGGGGGACAGTCGGTGTCAGTACCAATATTATCGAAGCCAGTTGGAAAGCGCTTGTCGATAGCGTGGAGTATAAGCTGTTAAAGGAGCGTCTATGATCCAACCGATCTCCTCGACGGTCAATGCTGACGGCCATCTGGTTATTGGTGGGTGTGATTCGGTTGAGCTGGCCAAACAATATGGTACCCCTCTCTATGTCCTCGATATCGACACGATCCGTGACCGTGTTCACCAGTACCAATCTATCCAAGCTAAATATCCCCACGTCCGTATCGCCTATGCCAGTAAAGCCCTCTCGCTTACGGCGCTTTATGAATGGCTCGCAAAAGAAGGCCTCTACTTCGATGTGGTTTCGGACGGCGAATTGTTTACCCTTCGTCATGCGGGCGTTCCAGCCAGTCGGGCTTATTTCCATGGTAACAATAAAACGTTCGACGAATTGCGCTATGCCCTAAAAGAAGGCATTGGGTGTATCGTTGTCGATAATGAAGCCGAGCTTGATCGGATCGGGGTCGTACATAAAGAACTCGGCCTCATTAGGCCTGTTGATATCTTGATCCGAGTCGTTCCCGAGCTTGAAGCGCATACCCACGAGTTTATCCGCACCGGTCAGCGTGATACCAAGTTCGGTGTCCACATGGAGCTGTTACCCGCGTTGGTTGAAGGAATAAAAAAGAGACCTTATCTCCACTTAAAAGGGCTTCATGCCCATATCGGGTCACAGATCTTTGACTTAACGCCCTACGATGTCTTGATCGAGCGTTTAATGGATCTATCAATGTCCCTCTATCAGTCTTACGGTGTTGTGATGGAAGAAATGAGTGTAGGGGGTGGTATAGGCATTCCGTATACGGCCGACGATCACCTGCCTGACATCCAGTCCTTTATGGAAGATATCGCTTCTGCGATGACCAACTATGTCCGCAAGATCAATTATCCCATAAATCCTGTACTTGTCCTCGAACCGGGCCGATCCCTTATCGCCAACGCAGGGGTGACGTTGTATTCGGTCGGTGGGGTCAAGGCGATCCCCGCTGGCCGAACCTTTGTGTCGGTTGATGGCGGCATGGCCGATAACCCCAGACCCATTACCTATGATGCACCCTATAGTGCGGACATCGCCAATAAAATGAACAAAGCAAAGGCCCATGTTTACACGGTTTCAGGCAAATTCTGTGAAAGTGGCGACATCTTGATCCAAGAGGCATCGCTGCCCGAGGTTGAGGTTGCAGATACCCTCGTGGTCTATGCGACAGGGGCCTATAATTATTCCATGAGCAGTAATTATAATCGTTTTCGAAAGCCGGCTATGGTCATGGTCGAAAAAGGACATTCAACTCTGGTCTTGAAGAGAGAGACATTGGAGGATATCATTAGAAATGATGCCCACTTGGATTGACCCCACTTTTCTATTAAGTCATTTGCGTTGGCAAGACGGCGTCGATATTACCATTATTACGGTGGTGATCTACTATTTGCTTGTATGGACACGCAATTATCGTGCCCGCAACTTGCTTCATGGGGTTTTTATTATCCTCGTTCTTTATTTTGCCAGTGATGTCCTTCATCTAACAACGCTGAGTTGGTTGCTTCAAAAGATCGCCACGGTCATCTTATTGGTCTTTATTATCGTTTTTCAACCCGAGCTTCGTTTACTTCTAGAAAAGTTAGGGCAAAGTACACAGCTTATGCGGCTTTTATCTCGGTCCAAGACCATGGATGAATTCTTCTCGGTTCAATCGATCCAGAATCTAGTCAAATTAGTCGATTATTTTTCTGAGAATCGAATGGGGTCGTTGATCGTTATCGAGATGTTAAGTGATCTTGAGAATGTCAAAGATACAGGTGTTCGGCTCAATGCCGATTTTTCGGGCGAGTTATTGCTGTCCCTATTTTATGGCAACAATCCTTTGCATGATGGTGCGGTACTGATCAAGGGCGATAAGATTTTGGCAGCGGGTTGTTTACTTCCTTTAACCCAAAGCAAACTACGTGACCGATCCTTGGGGACTCGTCATCGTGCGGCATTGGGTCTAAGCGAGCATACCGACGCCATCGTCATTGTCACCTCCGAAGAAACGGGCATTATTTCTATGGCTCGTGGGGGGACACTGTTTAGAAAGCTCAACCGAAAGCGACTTCTTGAACATTTACTCGAGTACCTTCAACTGACGCCTGAAGGGGAAACACCCAAGCCGACCTCAGAGTCTCTATTCAAAAGTGTGTCTTCGGCGTTTAAAAACGCCATCAACGAATAATTATGTCCACGATCAAGGATCTTCAGGACAAAAAGGCCAGTGGCCAAAAGATCACCTCCCTAACGGCTTACGATTTTACGACAGCCCAAGTGCTTGAGGCTGCCGGTATAGATATGATTTTGGTAGGCGATTCGTTAGGCATGGTCGTTTATGGCTATGACTCGACGGTATACGTCACTATGGATGACATGATTCGACACACTCAAGCCGTTTCCAGAGGGGTGTCAAAAACCCTCGTTATCGCGGACATGCCCTTTGGGTCTTATCATGCCTCTCTTGAGGAAACGGTTCATAATGCCGCTTCCTTAGTTCAAGCTGGAGCGAATGGGGTCAAAGTCGAGGGGGCAACCCCGTTTGTTCTCGATGTCATTCGACGCCTGACGGAGGCGGGTATTCTCGTGGTTGCCCATCTTGGGTTTACCCCTCAGCAGGTTAATCGGATCGGTGGGAATCGGGTGCAGGGACGTGACGAGGTCGCCGCCCAAGTTTTGCTCCAAGATGCGAAAGCCGTAGTTGAAGCTGGGGCGCAATTGCTTGTCCTGGAAATGGTTCCTGCTGAATTAGCGGCCACCATTACCGCATCGATAACGGTGCCAACGATCGGTATTGGTGCAGGGCCGGACTGTGATGGTCAGATCCTCGTTGTTCATGATCTGCTCGGCTTGTTTACGTCGTTTACCCCACGCTTTGTTAAGCGTTATGCAAATCTCGCCGTGGACATGAAGCTTGCCGTTGAGCAATACATACGCGACATTAACGAAGGGATCTTTCCTTCAAAGGAACATGGGTTCTAGGGGATAGGTATCAGAGACTAACCGACTTTTAGTTGTAAGGCTTGAATGTCTTTCTCGTGCTTATTTATCATAAGGCTCTGAGCAGAAAGACTAGATTTTAAGGGCAGGATCTCATTATCTAGCAAAGTTCCGTTATCCGAAATGATTTCGACGTGGAATTTTGATATTTCCTCAATAATGTCGGTTTTTAAGGCGGTTAATTTGGAGTTGATATGTTCATTTTGATATCGAATTTCTTCCTTCATGATATCTCGAATGGCTTGAAGTGAATCTTTGTCTAACATAAACTCATTATACCTCAGAGATATTTTTGTTGGCAAATGCGTAAACTTATTGAAATAAAATCCGATTGATATGGGAGTCGAGGTCTTGCATGACTTTACCGGTTCCGTAGGCGACGCTCGAAAGAGGATCGTCAACGACAATGGCCTTAACGCCGGTTTCTTCCTCGATAAATTTATCCAGCCCGATCAGTAAAGCGCCACCCCCTGCTAGGTAGATCCCTTTTTGAAGGATGTCGGAAGATAGCTCCGGCGGGGTTTGTTCTAGGGTCAGCTTGATGGTCTGAACAATGGTGTTGACCGGTTCAAGAATAGCATGTCGGATCTCTGAAGAGGATATGGTGAAGATCTTGGGCAGTCCGCTGACCAAGTCGCGGCCTTTAACTTCGATCTCTTTTTCGTGCATCTTCGGATAAGCCGAGCCGATCTGGATCTTGATCGCTTCAGCGGTGCGCTCTCCAATGAGTAGATTGTAATTGACGCGGCAATGACTGATGATCGCTTCGTCCATCTCATCTCCTGCTACTCGGATCGATTTTGACACAACGCAGCCGCCTAAAGAGATGACCGCCACTTCGGTTGTTCCGCCCCCAATGTCGACGATCATGTGTCCGGTAGGGTCTGACACGGGTAATCCGGCGCCAATAGCCGCGGCCATGGGTTCTTCGATCAGATAAACCTCTTGAGACCCAGCTTGAAGGCCTGCCTCGATAACTGCACGACGTTCGACATTGGTGATCCCCGAAGGGACTCCAATAATGAGCCGTGGACGGAAGAAACGATTTTTTGGATAAACTTTTTTGATAAAGCTACGGATCATGTGTTCGGAAATATCAAAATCGACAATCACCCCATCTCGAAGAGGGCGGATCGCGATAATATTTCCAGGGGTTCGGCCAACCATCAATTTGGCTTCGTTGCCAATCGCCATGATCTGCCGGCTGACCTTGTCGATAGCCACGACAGTCGGTTCGCGGAGGACAATGCCACGGTCTTTTACATAGACAACAAAGTTTGCTGTCCCGAGATCGATCCCAATATCTTGTCGAAACCGACTAAAAAACTTGGCCATCTACTTCGCTGGTGCAGCGAAGCACTCGATCCCTTTTCCACGTAAACTCGCTATCTTTTTGGCAGCCTCACTGGCGGGGAAAGTCCCTGCAATGACGCGAAGCAATGTTTTGCTCTCACGTTGGATCTCGGTCACCGTGGGGGCGAATCCGAGGCCAGACAACTTTGTTTTGATGAGGTTGGCGTTTTCGATTTTTGAGAATGTACCCGCGACGATCATCATCGATGGTCCCGAATTGGGTTTTGCAATCTCGGGGGTGACGGCTTTGGCCACAGGTTTTTCGATAGGTTTCACGATCGGCTTTATCACGGGTTTTATAGCTGGTTTTGTTGTCGGTATAACAACGGGCACTTCTTTCTTGGGTGCAACAACGACAACAGGCTTGGGTAGAGGTTTTGGCGCCATCTTCTCAATGGGTTTGGCAATAGGTTGTTCAACCTTTTCTTCAGCCGGTGGAAGCGGCTTTTCGGTGAGAGCGACCTCTTGTCCATTGGCGGTTTGAATGGTATCGGGTGCTGTCGACTCGATAATGTTTTCGGAAGGGATGCCTTCTGTGGTCAGTTCGCTTTGGTCGGTCATGAACATCATTTTGCCGATGGTAAAGCTAGCGAAGAAAACGATGATGCTAACAATCACAATGATAACAATGAACGTGATTTTCTTGACCATCACCATGAATACGCTGTCTTTTTCTTTGAGGATATCGCCAAGCCCGACCTCTTTATCGAGATCATCAAAATTATATTTATCTTGGTCTTTGTCAGAACCCTCGTCTGAATTGTTTTTTGGAGCTTTATATCGATCCGCCATAAGTCCCCTCCTTGTAGTATTGCTACGTTGTACAGCCTAATTGTAAGCGGTGTGGCTTGTTTTTACAAGGATGGGGCTTTGCAATGCCTGCCATGTTTTTCTGTAAAACTTGCAATAAGCGACGTTAACTAAATTCGGGGGATCTATTTCTTCAGCAAACTTAACAGCGATTCGAAGGCCCCAAGGGCTTGCGCAACAACCTTCTCATCAGGCATGGGTATTTTTAGATAAGATTGACCTGTCGCCGCATCTTTTTCGATAAAGGAAGATGGCTCACTGTTAGGCTCCTTTATGTGAGACTGGAAATGTTCTAAAAGCTGAATGCCTGTTTTGAATAGACTTTTCAAAGGGTCTTCGAGAACGCTCTGTTCTTTTTGCGCATTTACGAGGGGAGGTTGATCAGATGCTGACATATCCTCGGATAACATCTTTGTTTCATTCGCAACCGAATCTGTTGGTTGGGCTTCCTGCGGCTTAATGTTTTCTGTTGCGGTGGCGATTGTTTCCATTAACGTTTTAAATCGACTATCATCCATAAAGATATCAGCGTCTCCATTGCCAAAAATACCATCGGCGATGGATTGTTTGAATTGAAGTGTTTTAATCATTCCTTGTTCGATCGTATTGGCTGCAACAAAATTGAGCACCTGTACCTTGTTTTTCTGTCCCATGCGATGTACCCGAGCGATACGCTGCTCCAAAATCGCCGGATTCCACGGCAAATCCAGATTAATGACTATCGAGGCACTTTGAAGATTGAGACCAACGCCACCCGCATCGGTAGAAAGAAAGAGCCTGACATCATCGATCGATTGAAAGTCTTCAACCAGTTTGCCGCGCTTCTTGCCCGGAACGGAGCCATGCAGGAATCGATATCCAATCGCTTTGTCCTCTAAACGAAACGACAATAGCCGCAACATTCTCTCCCATTGGCTAAAGATAACCACTTTATTGTTGGGAGATTCAAGGATTTCCGCAAGCATAATCATGAGTTCGTCTAATTTGGGGCTTTTGTCGATGGTTTCATCCAGAATATACAAACTATCACATGCCATTCGCATACAGCTGAGTGCTCGAAAAAGCCGCTGTCTATCGGGCTCTAATAGAAATCCATGCCTTGCCCATTTGCTCATAAGCTGTGAAACGGTAGTGGATTGGTCATCATGCATGTTTCGTTGGTCTTGCGTTAATTCCGTGAAAATATATTGGGTCGTACGCTGAGGCAGTTGGGCCAGAACGTCTTTTTTGTTTCGACGAATCATAATGTCTTTAAGGGTATGCCCAATCTGATCTAAATGCTTATAGCCGTTGATTTTTCCGTCCTTATCTATGTTCTGATGATGATGCAAAAATTTGAATAAAGGACCCAGTTTAAATTTATCGATGAACTGAACGAGCGAGTGAAGTTCTTCCAATCGATTCTCAAGAGGAGTCCCCGTTAAGACAATGGCGTAATCCGATTCCATTTGCTTCACCGTTTGGGCCGTTTTTGTTCGCCAGTTTTTGATCCGTTGCGCCTCATCCAAGATAATCAAATCCGGTTTCAAATCAGTGATGTTGTCCAAATCATTCAAAATATAGCCATAACTAACAATTTGAAAGAATTTGGGATGCCGATATTGCTGGCGACGGGTCACATAGTTGCCCTCAATGACCTGAACTGAGCGGTCGGTAAATTTCTCAATTTCTGTTTTCCATTGAAATTTGAGGGAGGTCGGGCACACGATCAAGACACGGTCTACACCAAACTCCTTTGCCATGAGTTCCGAGGCGCCAATGGCCTGAATAGTTTTGCCAAGCCCCATTTCATCGGCAATGAGACACCGACCGGCGTTGGCCGCGAATAGCACCCCTTTGGCCTGATAAGGAAATAGCGTTGTTTTAATAAGTCCGGTTAACGGCGCCGATCCGGCATCTGAATATTTTTCAGCAATAAGGTGTTGGCGTTTCTGGGCTCCTCGACATTCCAGAATATATTCCATTGCATCCGAATAACAACGAAACGTCGGATCAAGTGTTAAGACCTTTTCGATAAATTGATCGATGTGGTCTAGCATCGTTAACTCCAAAATGCCCTCTTTATCAAAGTAGGCCTTAGCCAGTTCAGAAATCGCAGCGGCTTGAGTTTGACCAATTCGAAGTGTGACTTTTCGCTCAGCACCATAACGCAGGGTCATCGACGTGTACTCTGGAGTATATCCCTTTTCTAAAATACGACGAAGTCGAGGATTGTTTTGAAACCGAGCCAAAATAAACTCGATATGCTTGCAAGTTCCAAGATTATTTGTGGCAAAATCAGGGCAAGAACAAAAGTTGTAGTCTGGTGTTATCGACCGAATCGCAACTTTATAGGTTTTATTTGTCAGAGGATTGAATACATTATAGTCAGAAAAAACGGAGGTGCCTTCTCTATTCGTTACCTTAAACTGCTGAGTGGCTGCGAACTGCTTACGTAGCTCGGTCTGCCACTCATCAACACTTAAGTCCGCAGGCTTTCGATGGTAGGGAATCGTTTTCACGGCATCATCATTGTATCAAAGGTTCAAAGAGCCATCAATCTGCTTGTTTAAAGTGGATTTAGCACCTTAATCACCGTTGTGCGAACCGTTGCGTCTTTTCGTTTGCATGCACTCTTGAAGGCATAACCTTCGCCAACGAGCATACACTTTTCCTTGGCTCTAGTTATTGCTGTATATAGCAACTTGTTATTGAGCATCATGAAATGGGCTGATACGATTGGAATAATGATGTTCTGATATTCACTGCCTTGCGTTTTATGAATCGTTAGGGCGTAGGCCAGCCTCAGAAGTTCCCGGGCTTCGTCAAAACTGTACTCTACAACCAGTTCATCATTGGGATAAAACACCCAAAGCAGTTCATCTTCTTTGTCGATTTTGAAAAGTAGACCAATCATGCCGTTAAAAATACGATTCTTTTTGACGGTATCTTCTCGGTCGTCACGCTTGAAATCTTCGGGGGTATAACAATCCATATCCTGATTGGAGATATGCACAACTTTATCCATTAAGTGAAATATCGTCATCCCCAAGTCAACCGTTCGAGGTTCATCCCGTTCTGGGTTAAGGATTTCCTGCAATTGAAGGTTCAAATTTTCCGCACCCAGCATTCCACTTTTTATGGGAGTAATGAGCTGGAAAAAGGTCACAAAATTTCGGATATCTTTCGTTTTCAGTAAGGCCATGAGAGGATCTTTGTATAGCGTCGTTAACGCCAAGATGCGAGTCAATATCTGATTCGTGTTTTCGTCTTTTAGTAATTGAAGCTCTTCTTTAGATGCCTCCTGCCTCAGATTGAAGTAATTTTTGATGGATACATCCATAAATTCGAAATCGTCATATTTTTTTTCATAGTCTTTGGGGACTTCCGCCTGTCGTATTTGATTTGCAAAGACAGCGATTACCTTGTCATCGCTTTGTCGGTAGATTTTTGTCAGCTCAATCGTTGGGGCTATACTCAGCGTAATGATATCGTGAAATGGATCGCCTGCGCCAATCGGGGGCAATTGAGCGGGGTCGCCCACAAGGATAAAGAGCGTATTTGGTTCCGTTACTTTAAATAGTTTGTACAACAACTCGCTATTTACCATTGAGGCTTCGTCGATGAGCATGACTTTGTAGGGCAATTTATCTTCGTCAGTTTTTATCTTAACCAGAAGACTTTGAATCGTTGCACTTTGATAGCCCGATGTTTTTCGAATCCTGTCAGCGGCAATGCCACTAATTGCGCAACAAATGATGTCGTCTTTATTGAACCGCTGTGAAAGAATATCGAGAACGGCTCGGCTTATCGTTGATTTTCCTGTACCGGCATACCCACAAAGGATTAAAAGTTCATATCCTTCATTGGCTAGAATTAATGCTTGTTTCTGAACTTCATCAAACGTAACCGCCATCTCCTTTTCTTTTTGTGCGACATAGGAGTCGATATCTTTGATGATGGGAACACTCTTTGTTTGGCCTTTCTTCCTGACCGTTTCAAGAATAAACGTTTCGGCAAAATAGAGAAAAGTTGAGGTAATGGTTGAGTCATTCAAGGCTACGATTTTCTTGTCATCCTGCATCTCAAGGAGCGTGCGGTCAAATTCTTCTTTGGAGATACTGACTATGTTTTCTTCGGCATCAGCGAACGCGATTTCTTCATTCAGAAGCGTAAAAAGAGTCTCAATATGGATGCAGCTGTTCCCGCCGTTAATGGTATACGACAAAATGATAAAATCGATGCAGGCCTTTATCCGAATAGGGCTGTGCGGATCAATACCCATCGCACGAACCATTTTATCGGCGGTCTTGAATCCAATTCCTTTTACCTCGGTAATGACATAGGGGTTTTCCTTCATTTTTTTAATCACGTCAGGATCATCCTTGTAATGAATATAGATGCGTTTAACCAACGTCTGTGTGCCGCCGAAGGGAATAATCAGGCCGGCAATGGCTTTAAGGTGCTTGAATTTATTCCAGCTGGACATGATTTTCTTGAGCTTCTTTTCTTTAATCCCTTTGGTTTCAATGAGTTTCTGGGGATTGTGTTCAAGGATATTTTCTAGCTCGTCATCTCCATAGGTTTCGATGAGATGCTTCGCTAGTTTTCGCCCCAGTCCCTTCACAATGCGAGACAAAAAATAGAGCAGCTCACCCTCAATAATGGTCAGGGTTTCAAACTGAAATTGTCGCCCAAAACTTTTATGTTTCTGCCAAGTACCCTCCGCTGTAAAGTCAGCCTCATTCAAATTGGACGCGGAATCATACAAAACACCGCAAAGCGTGATGTCCTGTTTGGTTCGCAGCACGGTATAGCCTGTTTCCTTATTCTGAAAAACGGTATTTTTTATCGTACCGGTTATTTCCATGGGCTGCTTTTAGCGTAGTCGGCTTCAAGTTTGCCCTGCATCATTTGAAGATAAGCCGAGTTGCCACATCCATAGATATCTTTAAAGAATTGATCCAAGGTTTCTTTGGAGGCGTTGATATCCTTCAATATTTTATAACTAATGGAGGGAGTTGGTGTTTTCTTTCCGCTCATGTACTTTTCTAAATCTTTAAAAGGAATATTTAGCCTGTTCGCTAATGTGGATATGGTTTGTATCTCTTCATTCTTCATGAAGCTTTCGAGTATTTGTGAAATCAAAGTCGTGTTTGCCATATTTGTTTGGTTATTATACGGGATTTGTCGAAATCTTGGGATAGTGCTTATTCTCTACTCGACTTGCCATTCATCAAATCTATTTCGAGCGGGGCAAGTCTGGCGGCAACACCAACCGTCCCGAAAATCAAAAGCTCGTCAAAGACATCCAGAAAAAGAAGATCTAACGATATGGAAATCAACCATAAGCCCATGGAACCCCCCAAGGTGTTCGAACTTTTGATTGAACTTTGAAATGAAAATATCGATACAAGCCTACTCTCACCTATATCGCAGGCTATGGATGACTGGCGGAGAGTGAGGGATTCGCCCGCCGTTTGTCCGCATCGTGCGGACGCACTCTGGGCCGGCCAGATTCACTGCCGCTCACATCCTGTTCGCTAATCCTCCCTTGGGTCGGCGTTCATCTGGCTTCGAATCCCTAGACGTTTTTAGATTGATTATTGGTGGGTGTTCGACATAAATTTTCTGGCGGAGAGTGAGGGATTCGAACCCCCGGTACCATCGCTGGCACAACTGTTTTCAAGACAGCCGCGATAAACCACTCTGCCAACTCTCCATTGTGAATAGGTAAATGTATGCCCACATTCTAGCAGTGCTTTCAAAATATTTTAAGTGCCTTTCTTTTTATCTGGTATATAATGTCATTATGAAGATAAAATGGCTGGCCTTTCTTAGTGTTGGGTTATTGTTGGCTGGATGCTTGACTCAGGCCTCTTGGATTGGGTCTCTGCCTCACCAAAATATCGATGTTGCTCGCTATCTGGGCACGTGGTACGAGATTGCAAGGATTCCCAATTGGTTCGAAGGCGATCTGGTTGGGGTGACGGCTACCTATGCGCTTAAACCCGATGGTCATGTCGAGGTTCGCAATGCGGGCTACGACCATGTGTTGACGGGTGACAAAAAAACCGAGATCGGAGATGCGTGGATACCCGATCCCAAAGAAACCGGTCAATTGAAAGTGAGTTTTTTCTGGCCCTTTTCGGGCGATTATGTCGTCCTCTATCGGGATGAAGACTATCAAGTCGCGATGGTTGGCAGCGGAAAAGACTTGCTCTGGATCCTTTGTCGAAAACCTAGTTTAAGCGAAGCGACCTACAAAAAACTCATAAACAAAGCCGAAAAGCTTGGCTTTGATGTGTCTCGTCTGCAAAAAGTCACCCAGAATAGCCTCAATTAGGTTCTGCTTTCTTGCCTTCTTCCGACCATAAGGCATTAATAGCTTCTTGATAAAGGTCGTTGATACTCGGAGGATATACTTTTGAATACTTTTGTGTCCTGCAAATATTCTCAATTTTTGCTGCGATTCGTTGAGCGATTCGACGTTGACCAATAATTTTCGCATCATTTAAGACGAGCTCAAAACGATCTGAAGTAGGGAGGTGATCAAGCGAAACCTGACGGCCTTCTTGGATGACGGTATATCCTTTTGCAATCATCTCTTTTATCGCTTTTCGTGCAAATGCGATCGAAAGGCCTTGAGTTCTAGCTGCAACTAATGGTACCAATATAGAAATATCGCGTGCTTTAAGTCTTGAGTTTTTTATTTCGGAGACACGTTTGCCCCATATTCTGCCTGATTTGATGACAATATCTGGCTTTCCTTCGGAAAATTCGAACTTAATTCCTTTTAATAATTTCTCAAAAAAATGTGTTGGAAGTTGCGAAAAGTACTTTCCTTTTTCTTTTCTTAATTTAGGGATATTTGCCCCAAGAGCTTCAATAGTTAAATAAGTTAAAACACGAAAGACGTCTCCATTACTGTATGCAACACCATTGAAAAATGATGCGGTTAGAGCCTCTGAGGTTGTTCCTTTCCCTGTTCCCGACTTTCCACTTATGGTGATTAGCCGCCCTGAAGAAGATGTTTTGAGTCCTTTTTTAATTTCCCCAATAATTTCTTGAGTCGTTAACCCGTCAACAGATATCTTTTTCGTGTTAATTGTGGTGCGAAGTGGCTTTAATTTGCCTTCATCGATGGATCGCTTAACACCGAGGTGTAGCCTTCCTGCATCCATTTGGTCGCGTTGGACAGTTCTTCCTGTTTCAATGCGTGATAACTCAATGAATTTAGGATTGGTCAATAATGTCTCAATGATGGCGTTTGTTATTTCTGCAGGGCTTAGACTTCTATCAAAAGGGGTAAATATTTCACGGAGAGCTATGAGTTTATAATGAAGATGATAAGTGGTCATGTTAAATTATCGGTAGCGAAACAAATATATCCCCAAAATTTTACACTTCCAAGAAATCCAAAGTAGACTCATTGGCCTTGAGGGCTTGTGGTTATTGGCCTAAACGAACGTATTTATTTTTTGAAATATATTGTCTTTTTGATGGAATTTGGACAATAAGGGGTGAATTCGTCTAAATGACGGGGCTCTACGCCCTGGGTTAGTCTCGGTTGAGGAAGTCGAGAAGGGTTTCAGCGGAGATCATATCGCCGGCCTTCAGGTTGAGCTTGGCGAGGAGTTCTTTTTTGAGACGCCGCTCAACCAACGCTTGGAATTC
>CAIWAN010000116.1 GCA_903910705.1 uncultured Candidatus Marinamargulisbacteria bacterium | reverse complement strand
TTCTCAAACACTATGGAAAACCTTTTGACCCACTTCGTCAACTTGTGCACATGATGCACAACTCTTTGAGTTGCACACATGTACCCAAGTGCGACTATGGGCGTTTTTTGAATTTTACAGAAAGAATGTTACAGTATCCAATAAATCGATATTATTACGCAACCTCTGCTGCTCGGCTGTCAATGTTTTACCCACACTTACTATTTTCTTTTTCAATTCGTCCCCTCCGAGATGGATTTTTTATGAGTTTCTATTCATATCTCGAACAAAAAACAGCGTAATCCCAGAAAATTCGTTCTATCAAAAACAATCGATATTCTCGTATACTATTAAAATGACTAAGCCCTCTTTCCTTTTCTACGATCTTGAGACCTTTGGGATTAACCCTCAACTCGACCGTATCGCTCAGTTCGCCTGCATCCGAACCGATGAAGAGCTGCACATTATTGAAGACCCTGTTGTTCTGTACTGTAAAATTACGGCTGATTATCTGCCGGACCTTGAGGCCTGCCTCCTGACGGGCATCACTCCAGCGGAGACCCTCGAAAAAGGCGTGTGTGAAAACGAGTTTATTGAACGGATCAATGCCATTTTCTCGGTTCCAAAAACCTGCGTACTGGGGTACAACAATGTTCGTTTTGACGATGAGTTCATCCGCAACGCCTTGTATCGCAACTTCTTCGACCCTTATCGTCGAGAATGGGCCGAGGGGAATTCTCGTTGGGATCTGATCGACATGGTTCGGCTTACCCATGACCTTCGACCGGGCAATATTATTTGGCCCCTTAACGATGACCAAAAGCCTTCCTTTCGGCTCGAAGACCTCGCCAAAGCCAATCACCTGACCGATAAGGCGTCCCATGATGCACTCGTTGATGTCCGAAACACCATCGCCTTGGCTCAGCTGATCTATGAAAACAATCCGAAACTCTTTACCTACTGCTTCTCCCATCGCGATAAGAACGCTATATCAAAGATGATATCGTTAAAGGAAAAGACGATATGGGTGCATACCTCTCGGATGCTGGCGTCGGACTATGGCTGCACCTCTTTGGTGGTTCCCTTATTGTCTCACCCCCTACGCAACAACGCCGTCATCAGCTATGACCTTCGCTACGACCCCGACAGATTGATCCGTCTGCCGATAGAAGACGTCGAACGGTTGATCTTCGTCAGTAAAGATGATCCTGATTACGCAAATCGCATTCGCCTCAAAGGCATTCAATTTAACAAATGCCCAATCCTTGCGCCAGTGTCAGTTTTAGACGAGGACTCTTACAGCCGACTGCATATCTCGAAAACCGTTTGCCAGCAGCACTTTTATAAATTAATGAAAGCCGAAAAAGAAGTTATCGCCAAGCTGACGATCATCTATGGAAAAGAACCGCAATACGAAACGCCGTCCGACGACCCCGACTGGCAAATCTATTCGGGAGGATTCTTTAGTGATAACGACCGCGACCAGTTTACCCGCCTTCACAAAGCCAAAATCGCAGACTTGCCATCCTTTACCCTCGCGACAAAAGACCCTCGGGTTCCAGAGATGTTCTTTCGATGGAAAGGCCGAAACTACAACGATGCACTAAGCCCGACGGATAAAAATCGATGGGCATCATTCTGCCAAGAACAGCAACTAAAGGTATTAGCCCACCGACACCAAACCATCGAAGACTACAATAAACAATTAGCCGCCTATCCTCAATTTAACATAAATCATTGCCTTTAGTGGCCCTCTCCGCGGGCGTGAGAGGGCTGTGCGAAGCACTAGGTGAGGCGGAATTGCTTCACCCCCCCTTCGCTACCTAGACAATAAGGGTCTATCCTTCAGCTCATCTAACCGCTGCTTCTTTTTCTCAACAAAGGCCTTCTTATCCTCTACCGTGGGCGCAGGCGTTGTCACATGGATCACAGCAGGCGTTGACCAATCATAACTAAAATGGGCTTGATGAACAAACCCAGGACGAACAATGTAGCCTTGCTGCATCTGTAAACCATAAGGGGAATATCGATAATTTTTCTCTAAATAAATGACTTGTGTTTCAACGGGTTGGGCAGTCGTATGATCTTTTTCCCACGTTTTGCTTAGCTCTAACACCGAGTCTTGCGCTTTTTGGATCTGCCTATCCATCACACTCATCTTCGACTCTAAAAATTTGATAGCAGCATACTTCTTGTCAAACGAAGGATCTTGAGGGTCGGCGGTCAGATAAAAATCGTCAATTTGCTGTTGAGCCTCTTGTCGCTTCTTTCGCATATCGTCCAACTCTTTACGGGTCTGCTGGATCTCAAGGAGCAGCTCTTCTTCGTAACGAGAGTATTTATAGGTCGGTGCGGGGGCTTTTGAAAACTCGGGTAACTTCAGATCGATCCCCAGTGTAAACGAAGACAGATCAAAGTTCTTGGCCGATGAAAACATCCACGTGAATGAAGCCGGAACCAAGTGTCGGCTATATTCTGAAACCACTGAGACATCGTCATTTAAAGCAAACTTCACCCCAGCAAGCATATTAAATCCAAACTTCGTTTCTGCACTTAACTGACCATAAACATCATTGTAGTTTACAAAATAGGCACCAACACCACCCCCAAAATAGGGTTGGAATTTTGATGTTTTGGGAGATAAATGATAGATCATCGAAGCATACAGCGAGGTGATATCCACTCTCAACCCATTTGCCGTGGCAATATCGTAAGGATGATGACTTAAATTGCCATATTGAGCGATCGTACCGCGAACTTCCCACCCACTATCATCCAGATAACCGACAACACCCTGCCAACTAAAGTCCGTCCCAAACGTTTGTTGAACTAGCGCATCATTATCGGGATACATGCCCCCCATACGAAGTCCCATTTCGACACTCGAAAAAGAAAGTGTTAACAACATCAACCCAACCGTACATAGAATCCCTTTGTTAATAGACATATATGTCTCCTTTCATCTCCACACCTAAACAACAACGCTACACAAGCATAAGTTCCATCATATCATTTTTCCTGTTAAAATATGGTCTATGAAAACGCCACTCGTATCATCATCTCCCGTCCTCTTGTCACCAAACCTTGTGAAGACATCCTCCTTCAACCTCATCCTCTCCAAACAAATCGCAAAAGCCATCATGGAACGAGCGGTTCGAGATGACATTGTTGCCCAAAACACCTCTAGTCTTGACGAACTACGACAACTCCTCAATTCTGTTTAATTTATTTTTTTAAATAGGATAGAGTTATCATCTTCCCTCTGATACAATCAGCCACTTGGGGAACTATTATACGAGGGCATTATTTTGACCATCAATAAATCCGGTAATACCACTACGCGTAAGTCGAAAGACCCGCTTACCATTTACTTCGTCACGCCTGAAGGATTACCTTTTTCCCAAACGGGTGGACTGGGAGAGATTGTCCCTGGACTAACCACCGCGCTCGCTCGACGTGGACATCAGATCAAACTCATAATGCCCAAATATACTGGTACCCTTGAAGTCGCGGTTAAAGACAATTTGATCCCTCGCTATCTGGGCGAAATGAATGTCAGTCCCGTTCGCATCGGCGACCATCTACTCAAACCTGAAGTCTATCAAGCCGACTCCTTTGTCAAAGATCTTAACATCGAGACCTTTCTCATCGATTCCGAATCCTATGACTATTTTGGGAATCGTTCTTACAAACAACTCTATTCGCATCAAGACGATATCCTTCGATTCTATTTCTTCAATGTCATCGCCGCCGAAATGATCCAAGCCGGCCACAACACCATCGCGCATACTCACGATTGGCAGGCAGGGCACCTTCATACCCTTCTTAAAAGCCGTCATTGCAAGAAAAATATACCGACCCTTCACACCATTCACAACCTTGCCTATCATCCAAGTATTACGCGTCATCATTTTTGGCTGATGTCAGGTTTAACCGATAAAGAATTTCCGGGACTTTATGGCTACAAAGGCATCAATTTCCCCGATAGTGATCTGGCCGATGCCTCTTGGGCCGCCCTAGCCATGGCGGATAATGTGAATACCGTTTCACGACGCTATGTCAAAGAGACCCAAACCCTTGAATATGGAAATGGATTCTCTGAACTGCTTCAACGCCGCTACGAAGAAGGCAAATATCATGGCATCGTGAATGGAGTAGATGCCTTTTGGTATCCGTCTTTTAATCAACATACTTTTGTCGAAGGCAAAGCACAAAAAAAGCGAGAAACCCAAGAAGCCTTTGGTTTAAAACCCGACCCCGATGCGCTGCTTATTATGATGGCAGCAAGGATGGATGGGCAGAAAGGGTTTAATTTGGTTTTACCCATTCTCGAAAAACTCTTCACGCAACATAAGATCAATTTTCAATTCGTCATCAGCAGTGATATCAGCCCCAATGGCGGGCGAGAGATCTTTACCGTTCTTCGTAAACTAGCGACCCAGTCCGAAATCGCTGGCCGTATCGGGGTCATCGCTCCATACAACAAACACCTGACCAAAACCGTCTATGCTGGCGCCGATATCTCGCTTGTCCCGTCCAAGTTTGAGCCCTGTGGGCTTGTGGCACCGTGTTCGATCGTCAATGGGACCGTGCCTATCGGTAGAAAAGTGGGTGGCATTGCCGATATCATAAAAAATGGTCGGAATGGATTCCTGTTCTCCTGTGATTGGCCTCGAGACACCAATAGCACCTTGGCTGCCGGCAACAAGCTGATGCAAAAGATCGTCACCGTTAACACCATGTTCCAAAACAAACCCATGTGGAACGCATTTATTGAAGGACTTCTCCGCGAAGACCACTCGTGGAATCAGGCGGCCATCGAATATGAAAAACTTTACCGAGTCACCCTTGAACAGTTCAAAAACAACGGACACTACGCTTCATTTTCTAGAGCTTAACCCCGCGTGAAGATCGAGATCAAACGCTCCGCCCGTCGTTCGTTATCCATGGAACTTAGACCCGACGGCACGCTCCTTATTCGTGCCCCGCTTCGGGCCTCCACTCGACTCATCGATCGATTCATCGCTGACCATGAATCGTGGGTCAATAAACGCCGAATCTCGCATGAGAATAATCCTTTAGTCGGTACGCCTTCAGCTGTTTTCTTACTTGGACGCAGCTACGTCATCCACCGAGAGATTACCACCCGTTTTAGATATACGTTAAACAATGAGGATATCGTCATCGCGGGCCCTGAAAGCCAATCCATCGAAGAACTCATTATAAAGTTCTACAAAAAAGAAGCCTCGCTCTATTTACCGGACCGAGTCGCCGAACTCTCCGAGGCTACCCATTTTCCCATAGAGAGTCTTCGTATCACCTCAGCCAAAACACGATGGGGGTCTTGTGGACGACAACGAAACATTGCGCTGACCTGGCGACTTATGGCTCATCATCCTCAAGTCATAGACTATGTGATCCTGCACGAATTGGCCCACATCAAACATGCCAATCATGGCCGACATTTCTGGGCATTACTCATTAAGTGGGACCCCGCCGCCCATCAACATCGAAAGCTTCTCAAAGACCCGCAATTCAGAATCCCGTTTTAGCATTCATTCGTCAGTGTTATAATGTACTTATAAAGGAGACGGAAAATGGCTATTTCGGAAGAACTGTTAACTGAAGCAATGAAACTTAAGCCTTTTGAGCGACTCTTATTCATTCAAACTCTTAATAAAAGTCTTGATGTTCCTGATCTATCCATTTCAACAATATGGGCAAAGGAAATTAATGAACGAGTCCTCTCTTACGAATCTGGAAGTCTTCCGTCTATATCACTAAATGATTTTATCGCTCAATGAGCAAACCCGTTACCCTTCTGGAAATAGCAAATAGAGAATATCTCGATTCTAAACAATTCTATGAATTGGAGCAACAAGGTCTTGGCTTGGCTTTTAAAGCAGAAGTCGGTTATGCCATTATGCGAATTCAGCAATTCCCTCAATTGGGAGACAAGTCTACGTCGGATACACGACGAGTGCTCTTAACCCGATTTCCTTTTCAGATCTTCTATAAAGAATATGATTCCCACATTGCTATCCTTTCAATATCGCATCAACATCGTTGCCCCGATTATTGGGTTAACCGAGTATGACAATCCTTGATCTTAATCTCGCTGAAATGACGGACTTCCTTGTTAACGAGGTCGGCTTAAAGTCCTTTAAGGCCCGCATGGTCTTTGAGTGGATCCATCAAAAAGCCATCCTAGATTATGACTTGATGACCTCGCTCCACCAAACCGAGCGCGACTTGTTAAAAGAAAAAGCCCCCTTCCCCCAATGGACGGTCACCGAGCATCCTACCAAAGACAGCAACAAGCTTACCGCGACGACCGACGATGGAAATAGCATCGAATTCGTTATTCTAAAAAGCAAATCCGCCCCTACCCTCTGCGTCAGCAGCCAAGTCGGCTGCCCCCTTAAATGCGCATTTTGTGAAACAGGAACACTCGGCATTACCCGTAATTTGACGGCAGGTGAGATCGTTTATCAAGTGCTTCTAGCCGAGAAGAAAACGGGCGGCATCGGCAACATCGTCTTGATGGGAATGGGCGAGCCGCTACTCAACCTTGACAATGTTTTGAAGGCCATTGCTATCCTTCACGAACCCACCGGCCTTAACGTCAGTCCGCGTCGCATCACGTTGTCGACCGCAGGTATTGTGCCAGGCATCGAAAAGCTGCTCACCGCTGACTCTGGCATCAACCTAGCCATTTCCTTGAACGCACCGACCGACGAATTGCGAAGCGAGCTTATGCCTATCAACAAAACCTATCGCATCGACACCTTAATCCGTGCAGCCAAGGCCTTTCAAGAAAAATCCGGCCGGCGTGTCACCGTTGAGTATGTCCTTCTAAAAGACGTCAACGACACCCCCGTCCTGATCCGCTCCCTCATCGCACTGCTTCGTCGAACGGGATTTCATATCAACCTTATCCCTTTCAACCCCACATCCAGTGGCTACAAAAAACCCACCCTCGACCATATCGAGTGGGTCAAAGCTCAACTCGAAGCCGCTCACTTGAATGTCACCATCCGAAACAGCCGAGGGGTCAGCACGCAAGCCGCCTGTGGGATGCTCGCGTCCAAAAAGTAAATGTCACCCGATATTCGGATCGCCTTTTTCGACATCGATGGGACCCTTCATCGAGGTGAAACAATATGGGAAATCCTTCACAAAAAAAATCAGACATGGGAAACACTAGGGAAACGCTACCTTGAGCAATTCATCGCCGGCGAGATCGACTTTGAAACCTTTGCCCGCCTTGATGTCGCTGCATGGAAGGGGTTACCCGAAAGCATGCTCGACGAAGCCATCGATGAGATCATCCTTTTTGAAGAGGCCATTACCGTCATCGATATCCTTCGCTCTCGAGGTTGCCACATTTATCTTATTTCCAACGGGATCGCTCAACTCGCTCAGGGACTTGTAAAACGACACCAACTCAGCGGGTTCAGAGCCAATCCCCTTCAACTACAAAATGGTGAACTATCGGGGCATATCGATATCCTCGTTCCTTATCAAAGCAAGGGTGACGAAGTCCAGAAAATCTTAAATGAAACGAACCTATCTCGAGAACACGCCATGGCGGTAGGTGATGGCCCTGGGGATGTCGATATGTTCCATCTGGTCGATCATCCTTTTTTCTTAAGTTTCAATGGTCAACGCTACGATACCTTCGAAGGGCCATACATCCGTCACTGGAACGAGATCCTAGACTATTTGATGTTCTGATTCAACCAAATAAATAGCATACAAGATACCCCCTGTTTCCGCCGTTATCTATACTGTCATGAGCAGCAATATATTATCTATTAATAGCATTAGTGTCGGTCTCGGGGATGCGAGGGACATATCCTCTGCAAGTATCAGTGTAAATAGTGGGAGCAGCATTGATTTCTCTAGTATCAACAAAAATGAGTCCGGTTCTCTATCGGGCCCGTCGGTCTCGGTTAGTCTCAGTATGGGCGCTTCGTTTAGGCCCGAAACGAGCGGGTTCGACGATAAAAAATCAGAACTGCAACAAATTTCAAAAGGGGTCTCAAGCTTAAATAGCCCTGGTGTGGGCATGTCCGCCCATGAGCCGGCCAAAAAGACTTCTTCCTCCGAGTTATTCGGAAGCTTATTAGTCTAGAACAATAAGGTTGTACTTAACGCAACATCGATACCCGATAGATCAAGGGCCTGTGATGAAAGATCGGTCGCATTACTTCGTCGAAGATCTTTGATGTTGGCGAGCTCATAGCGAACACCCAACCCCCAACGCCATACCGGATTAATATTCCACATCGTCATCAACCCAATATTGACAGCGACAACCCCCCCCTGACGAAGCGTTTGGAGATTCGGTGAAACACCACTTTCATCGACTTTGGAATAGGCATACTCGCCTAACACATACCCCAGACCTACTTCAGTAGCGACAATAAAACTCGGTTCACGGATCAAGTCCCATCGCAAATATCCTCCCAAACTTGAATAGCGGATACTTAAGTCTTCGTATACCGTTGACGCTGTTTTCTTTGTGGCACTGTTCTGACCGGAGGCAAACCTTAAACCGAAACGAAGATCATCGACCAAAAGCCATGATGCCTCCACATTGGACTCAAGCAGAACGTCCATTTTCCCAAAGGTTGAGGCGTAGGCATTATTCAGGGCAGATAGGCTAGCCATCCGAAGGGCTGCCCCCACACTTAAGTCAAAACCCTTGGACAAACTTTCGGCGACGGGCGAGGCTTCTATCTTCGGTATCGTGGCAATGATCGGCCTTGGTTTGATAACTATTGGGGCATTTACCACAGGTTTGAGAATAATGGGTTTTTGAACAATTTTAACTACAGGAGTGGGCGTGGATTTGACCGTTACTTTGATGGGGGCCAATACGATTTTTGATGAGACAGGCTTCTTTGTTAATAATTTTGATACCGCACTTTGATGTTTGCTTTGACTATTTTGGGTCAACGTTGCGGTAAAAGCTACCGAAGATAGAACCGATAAAAGACTAAGGATAATTACCAATGATTTCATTTCCCACCTCGGTTTGTCATTTTACCTTGATGATATCCTTACGGTCTAGCGTGCGAAACTCTCCGGGCTTAAGAGTATCGATCAATAGATGACCAATACGGATTCGTTTTAACAACAGAACGAAGTTGTTGACTCGCTCAAAAACTCGACGAATTTGACGATTTCGCCCATCTCGGATCGTGATCAAACACCGCTTGGGTTCGAGCTGTTTTATCAAGCAAGGCTTTAATTGAGTCCCCTCAAGGACAAGTCCCCGCTCGATTTCCTTGATCGACGCTGGTGTCACCACGACACTTAGAACCACTTCGTATTCTTTCTCCACATCACTATCCTCCCCTATAATTTTGGAGGGTAACGACCGGTCATCCGTGACAAGAATGATCCCCTCGCTGTCTTTATCTAGGCGACCAATGGGGAAAAGACCTTCTGGGTTTGGTAATAAACGAAGCAACGACAGACCCTCATTTTCCGAGACCGTCGACATGTATCCACGGGGTTTATAAAGCAAGTAATACCGCTTAAGGGTATCTGGCTTGTTCACGGTAAGGATGTCAATGTCGGGATCGACTTTAACGCCATGTTCTCGAACGATCAGTCCATTAAGGGAAACCCACCCTTGAGCAATCCATTCATCGGCTTCTCGACGTGAACACAGCCCCTTATCGGCTAAGGCTTTATTGATCCGAATCATCATAGGATGAAATTCTCACTCTCGAAGGGAACTGCGAACATTATGAGGCAGACCTCCGAGAGTGCTTTGTCCCCCGACGTTTATTGTTATGCCCCGTCTTCTCGGTCTTAAACATTTTTTTTAACCCAATAAATTGCTCATATTCCTGAGCTTTACCCAGTTGCTGAAGCGCTTTCTTTACAAACCCCCAATTGGATCGCAGCTTCGGCTGTAATAAGGCACGCTGCAAGAGGCGTTCTTCCCCCGTCGGGATATGAAGATCCGTTCGATCAAGGGGGTCCCACTGCGCATAATACATCGCACTGGCGATGGTCATGGGGATCGGAATAAAGGTCTGAACTTGCTCGATATTCCCATGCCGAGAACGGACATTCTTCGCCAATTGATAAGCATCCTCTAGGCTACTCCCCGGAAAAGCAGCGATCACATAAGGAACAATATACTGTTCTTTGTTTACCAATTTATTGACATCCGAAAAAACCTTCAAAAATCGTTCATAGACCTCAAGCGTCGGTTTCATCATGCGCTTAAGGATCGTCTTCTGACTATGTTCGGGTGCCAAACTCAGCTGCCCCCCTACATGATGAGAAATGAGCTCTTCGCAATATTTCGGAGAGGTAAGTGCAAGATCATGACGAATCCCCGAGTTAATGAACACTCGTTTAATATACTTGATCTTTCGAAGGGTTTGATACAAGGGGATCAGTCGATTTTGTCCGTCTTCAAGATGAGAGCATCGGTCTGGCACAAGGCAGCTCAGTCGTTGACACCCCTCTTCTTTTGTACAGACACTTCCGTACATATTCGCAGACGGGCCACCCACATCCAAAATATTCCCCTTAAACCCAGGGCGATTCGTTAACAACCGTGCTTCTTCGATAATGGATTCTTCACTTCGACTGACGATATATTTTCCTTGATGGACCGTCAGTGTACAAAACGTACAGCCCCCATAACAGCCCCGATGACTAACAATAGAGTCCTGCACAAATCCATTTGCCGGGACTTGTTTAATATATCGAGGATGCGTTTTTCGGGTAAAGGGTAATTTCGGGATCGATTCAAGGTCTTCGGGTAACAGGGGCATGGGGGGCTCGCAAACGACCCATCGACCACCACAGGCCTGAACCACTCGGCGGGGATGTTTTTTAGAAAGCTCTCGATGCACGGCCAGTGTCATCTCGGCAAAAACTTTCTTATCCCCCTGCAAAGCCTCCCAAGCTGGGAGCACCAGACTATGATCTTCCTTAGATTCTTTCGATAGATAAGCGGTTCCGCGAATCCCTTCGAGTGACTTACCCTCACTAAGACGATTGGCGACCTCAACGATACTTCGTTCAGCCATCCCATAAACAATCAGATCAGCCTTGCTATCGAAAAGGATCGACTTCCGAAGCCGATTATCCCAGTAATCATAATGAACCAAGCGCCTCAAACTGGCCTCGATACCGCCAAGGATGACCGGCACGCCAGGAAAGCACTCTCGAACACGATTGGTATAAACCAAACAGGCACGGTCGGGGCGAAATCCAACAGCGCCGCCCTCGGAATAGGCGTCTTCTCGTCGAAGATGTTTCTCGCTGCTGTAATTGGCGATCATTGAGTCGAGGTTGCCGGCAGAAACGGCTACAAATAAACGGGGAGCCCCCATGACCTTAAAGTCTTTATTGCTTTTCCAGTCTGGCTGAGGAATAAGCCCCACGCGAAAGCCATTTGCCTCGAGTATCCGACCGATCAAAGGCGTCCCAAAGGAGGGATGGTCAACATACGCATCCCCAGTAATCAGCAGAATATCAAGTTCGTCCCATTCGATAAGCTTCATTTCATCACGATTGGTTGGCAGAAAATCTAAACCCATCACTCTATTATATACTAAGACACCACCAATTCCCGAATCAATTTCATTCACAGGGTTTACGTCCCTCTTTACAAAATTATCTTTTTCTGCGTATGATGGTCTTTGTAGGATACCGCTTAGGGCTAAATCACTCCCCCAAAGTTTTTTGAGGAATTTGAATTTAAGCCGGGTCGATAGTACTAAGTCGAGGACGTCCTACCACGTTTAAGGAGTCAGGCATGGGCAAAAAGCTATATGTCGGCGGGATTGCGTACCGCACCACTCAAGATGACCTTCGTCAAGCGTTCGAAGCTGCAGGAGCAGTCGCTTCCGCATCCATTATTATGGATCGCGAAACTGGCCGTTCTAAAGGTTTCGGCTTTGTCGAAATGGAATCTGATGATGATGCACTCAAAGCGATTGACATGTTCAATGGCAAAGAGATTGATGGACGCAGGGTTACAGTTAATGAAGCCCGTCCCCCCGAGCGTCGCAACGGCTAACACCGAATCGATATCTCAAAAACAAACAAAGGGCGAGATTTTTTCTCGCCCTTTTTATTATTTCCTTCAATCTATCCCCCAATTATGATATAGTTTCATAAAGTTTTAAGGGGGAATCACTATGCACGAACGTCTATCTGAATTTCTATCTCATCGCCTTCCAGAGGAGGCCATTGATAAGGCGTTCGCTAACAACCTTACTTACCGTTTAGTCAAAGACGAATTTACTGCTTCACCCACAGACTATTTTAAAGGTTTAGCCTACACGCTTCGAGACCGCCTCGCCAAGCGTTGGCTTGATACCCAACAACGCTATCACAAGGATGATGTCAAACGTGTTTATTATCTCTCCATGGAATTTTTGATCGGTCGTCTTTTGAAAATGAATATCGATCGTCTCAATCTTGAACATCCTGTTCGTGAGCTTTTTGACCGTTTAGGCGTCGACCTCGAAACCATTGAAGACATGGAACCCGATGCTGGCTTAGGAAACGGTGGCCTAGGGCGTCTGGCTGCGTGTTTCTTAGACTCTATCGCAACACTGGGCATCCCCTGCTTTGGATATGGTATTCGATATGATTATGGCCTTTTCAAACAACGTATCGAAAACGGTTTTCAAGTCGAGGTCGCCGATAAATGGCTCGCCGATGGTTATCCATGGGAGATCGAACGGCCCGAACGTTACACGATCGGCTTTTACGGAACGACTCAAAAAACAGTTGATATCAACAATCAAGAACATGTTGAATGGGTTGGCGCCAATAACGTCATTGCTATTCCTTACGATATTCCCATTCCAGGATTCCTAAACGACACGGTCAATACACTCCGCCTCTGGTCAGCCAAATCAGATGAAGAATTTGGGTTCCAAATTTTCAATAACGGCGATTATGTAAATGCCTACCTCGAAAAGATAACGGACGAGAATATTACGAAAGTTCTGTATCCTAATGATAATATTTATGCCGGTCGTGAGTTGCGATTAAAACAAGAATACTTTTTCTCATCGGCTTCGCTTCAAGACATCGTCCGACGATTCAAAGAACGAAAGAACTATAATCTTAACGACATCCCCAATAAAATTGTTATTCAACTCAACGATACACACCCTGCCATTGCCATCCCCGAGTTTCTTCGCATATTGATCGATCAAGAAGGGTTGCCTTTTGAAAAAGCATGGTTACTTACAAAAAGAGTATTTGCGTATACGAACCACACCTTAATGCCTGAAGCCTTAGAAAAATGGCCAGAGAAAATGATGGCCCTCATGCTTCCTCGACATCTCGAGATCATTTATCAGATCAATGAATTATTAATGTCTGAAATTCGCGAGATCTACGGACATGATTTTGATCGTATGCGACGCATGAGTCTTATTGAAGAAGGCTCCGAGCGGATGATCCGTATGGCTCACCTTGCTGTCGTGGGGTCATTTTCGATCAATGGTGTCTCCCAACTTCATTCGGATCTCGTCAAAACTGATCTTTTCGCTGATTTTTATGAAATCTACCCTGAACGCTTTAATAATAAAACAAATGGGATCACGCCTCATCGATGGCTATTAAAGTGTAATCATCGTTTAGCCAATCTCATTACGGCTCGTATCGGCACAGGATGGGTTACCGATCTATCTGCTCTTAAGGATCTAGAGTCATCAAGCACCGACACAAGTTTTCAAGAGGGTTGGGATATTATTAAACGAAACAATAAAGTCAAGCTATCGAATTGGGTAAAGATCCAGCATGGCGTATCGCTAGATCCTGATAGTTTATTTGATGTTCAGGTTAAACGAATTCATGAATATAAACGTCAATTAATGAACATATTCCATGCGATACACCTTTACTTACAGATCAAAAATAATCCGAATGCAAACATGACCCCTCGCACCATTCTTTTCGCTGGCAAAGCGGCTCCCGCTTATCAGATGGCGAAACTTCACATCAAACTGATCAACTCATTGGCTAATTTGATCAATAACGATCCTGATTGTAAAAATAAATTATCGATATTCTTTATGCCTAACTACAATGTTTCGTTAGCCGAACTCATTATTCCTTCGACAAACCTTTCCGAACAGATCTCTACGGCCGGCACTGAAGCCAGTGGAACTGGCAACATGAAGTTTGCATTGAATGGTGCCCTAACCATCGGCACCCTTGATGGGGCGAACATCGAGATCATGGAGGAAGTCGGCAAGGATAACATTTTCATCTTTGGATTGACGGCAGAAGAAGTCCGCACATACAAGGCAGGAAATAACCAACCTAAACGCATCATCGAGAATTATGACGCGCTTCGAGAGATCATGCAGCTTATCAACAGTAGTCTTTTGGAGCCAAGCCAGCCAGATCTCTTTAAACCGATCTACAATTCACTCTATTTCGATGACCCCTTCCTTGTTCTTGCTGACTTTGCCAGCTACGTCGAATGCCAAGAAACTATTTCAAAAGCGTTTCTCGATAAAAACGAATGGACACGAAAGTCTATCCTTAATGTTGCTCGTATGGGAAAATTCTCTAGCGACCGAACGATTCTGGAATACAACCGTGATATCTGGAAGGCTTAAGAGGGTCTTAAATAATCCACCAAGCGGTGCCGTCAGAGATAATGGTTACCGTTTCATACTGAGCGCTAATGACTTTCGTAGTGGCACCTTCAATGAGTTCAGAACCATTTGGATCAATAGTAACGGTATTGCCTGAGCTGTCCGATTTCTTAACGGTATAAACTCTATCTGTGCAAGTTGATGCAACAGGGAGCGCAATCGTTACCCCCGCCCCTGAAGCATTTGCCAGAATAATGGTTTCGTTCCCTGCCGTATAGCTCGAATTATTGGTACTCACCACTTTAAATCCAACGGATCCCGACACATGCAAGGTACTATCTGGGGCAGTAGTTCCGATGCCGACGTTGCCAGAGGTTTTTTGTATCGTTACCCTTGTTGTATTATTAGTTCTAAGTTGAAAATCGTGAGCAGTCATTGAGCCAGCGAAAGTGGTTCCTAAACTAGACGTCCCCATTATAAACTCGATATCATTTGTTGTATCTCTGCCCATAAAATAGGCTTTTCCATCACCTTGAACAGATATTACTGCTCCAGCAATATCTTGGGCCGATGTTTCTGGAGCAGAACCGTCAGTTACTGTTAGTCTATAATTTGGATTCGTCGTCCCGATGCCGACGTTGCCGTTATTATCTATAACCATTCTATCTAGCAACGCTCTACTTCCATTGGCCACACTAAATGTCATTAAAGAATTATTATAGCTAGACCCTGGGATAACTTTTATCTGCCCCATTATAAAACTGGCAGCTGATTGATAGAACCTTAAAAGTCCACCATCCGCACTTGAACCACTGTTGGTAGCGAGTTTAATCGTCGCATTGCCGGAATTATAAACATCCAGCTGCGCCCCTGGGCTCGTCGTCCCGATCCCCACATTCCCGTTATCCAGCCCAGTCACCAAAGCCGTCCCTGCTGAATTGAGAGTTTGGAAGTTGACACCTGTGGTTGTTCCTGCACCTTGGACTTGGAGTTTTGCAGTAGGACTCGTCGTCCCGATGCCGACCTTGCCAGTGGTGTAAGACCTTCACAGTCCGTGGCGGCGGCAAACATCAGCCTAAATATTGAGGTTGAGCAACCCTTGTCAAGAGGCAATTTGCAAATACTTTCATAAAGACCAATTAGCATAAGGTTTAGCAGGTATGATGATGCCTTTA
>CAIWAN010000115.1 GCA_903910705.1 uncultured Candidatus Marinamargulisbacteria bacterium | reverse complement strand
TCGGTTTATCAAAACGCATAATGAAAAACTTGCCAAGCCATTCAAGTGGACCAAAACAGCCAATGCTATTCTGGACTCCGTTCAGCGGGCAAAAGACAGCTTATCTATTGGCACAACGAACTAACCATTCAGCACACTAGGCTTATTGAACAGATGAAGAACGAGCCCAACAAACGCCTTATTCTGACATCAAGATCAAATATTATTAACAAGGCTGAGATCATGAGCCAGTCGTTCAGGTCTTTTGGGCTTGTGCGAAGACAGTACATTGTTCGGATCAATCGGTATTCAAGACTCACGAAGGCCAAGATGTTGTACAACCATTTTTGGCATAGTGAACTTTCCGAAGAAAAGCAGCGAGAGATCATCACCGATGACTTTTACAACAAGATTATCGATCACAGGAACTTCAACCCGCGACTGATAGCCTTTTCGATGACTGCGGAGAGCCTCGTTGAAGAATCACTGTCTAAGTCAGTCTACCGACATTTGGAAAATCCTGAGCAGATTTGGGATCATTGCTACACAGTTCAACTTGATGAACAGGCACGAATTCTTGTAAAACTTTGTGTCGCTGCGGGTGGGAAGATTTCTGAAGCATCACTGGCGATTGCATACGAAAGTGCGCTTATGGAATATGGTTTTGTCCCAACGACTAATCAACCCAAGGACTTTGCTCATACTGTGAAGCTTGTATGTAACTCTCTCCTTGCGAGATTCATTAGCGATGATGATATTTTTTATACACATTACAATCCATCTGTTTCGGACTTTGTAATCGGAAAAATAGCTAGCTATTCAGAGGCAAGGAGGCTGATCAATAGTCTCGATAGTTTAAAGGTGGTCATCTTCTATCGGGATTTGATCAAGTTCAAAAAGGTTAAGCGAAACGAGTCTGAATGGATTTCTGAGTTTTTACTTGGTAAGTATGGTAGTCGAGTTGATGCCATGTTTATCGCTGCTCTTGATCTCGCAATCTGGCTTGAGAAGGAGACCGAGCCCCTCAAGGATGCTATTCGTGTATTCAATGGTTTTCAACTTGACAGTCTGTTTCCCTATTCGACGACTATGCTTTCAAACATCTTGGGCAAAGGATACATATTTGGAATCAATCTAGCGACCTATAGTCGAATCATCAAGGCTGGATTTTTCGACTACGATGATTTGTCTTATATCTACAATAACATTGAAGATGAAGATAGGTTTGCGCAGATTCTGTTTTTAATCAAAGAGAAACTCGTAGAGAGTCTCGCCGAGAATATTGAAGACATAATCTCGGAATCTGATGGATTCTATGATTGTTATAGTAAGAATGATGTTGATTCGTTTGTTGAGTCAGTAATTGGTAGCCTCGCCGACGAATACGAAATGCTCACGCCTTTAGACCTTTCAAATCTCAAGGGGATAACTTCTTTCTCCTCCCTGTTGGAAATAATAGAGACGCGACAGGGAGACTCTGATCAACCAGTTGAAAGATTTGTTTCATCACAGCCCATTGTTCGAACTGTTTCGGAACAGGATATCATACATGATATGTTTCGGAACTATCAGGAATAGGGGGCAGGCTCCTCTGTCTTGATAATTTGTTCGATAATATATATTATGTAAAGCAAACCATTTCCCCATAATATTTTAGCGACATTTATTGGCGTCCATGGACATGAGTTGAACGTTAAACAAAATTAAAATTCTCTTCTTTTAACCAGCCTTCAGAGTGTTTTCCAGGGCTTTGAGCTGTGCATTATGTTTCTCTGGATTTTGTGTTTTTAGCTTTACGATATTGGCAAGTTTCCATTGTACTGCTGGCATATGACGCAGATTTTCCAATGGCATAAGCTCCCAATCGGGAGTGCCGCTTTTGAAGCTTAATAGAAAACTTTTGTCGG
>CAIWAN010000114.1 GCA_903910705.1 uncultured Candidatus Marinamargulisbacteria bacterium | reverse complement strand
GGTCGGATTGGTGAAGAAGTCGCCATCCAGAATCGAGTTGGTGACGCGGGTCAGCTCCTGATAGACCACCCGGCCCGCGCCGATGTTGAGATGCCCTACCTCAGAGTTTCCCATTTGCCCTTCGGGAAGTCCAACATTGTGAGCCGAAGCTTCAAGGAGAGTCGAAGGGAAATGATCCATAAGGCGTTTCCAGGTAGGCAGTTTGGCTGCAGCAATGGCATTATGGTTGTGATTCGGGGAATATCCCCAGCCGTCAAGTATACAAAGCACAATAGGCTTGGAATGATGAGACATCAGGGCTTCCTTTTTAAAGGTGGTGAACACTTTGAGCGCTTTTAGGATTTTCATCTGGCATGAAAGTTATACTCATTTATTGATTATTTCAGAACAAACTTATAGGACAGGTGTTCGTCCTGTCAATGTATACCCTTCGCCTTTCAAAACCTAAGGTTGTTGGACTTCGGGATTCGTCCTGCTCACGTACTTTATGTACTCTGCGCGGGACTCACCACTCGTCCTCCTACCCAGATCCTTTGGGTATAGGCATCTACGGTTTATACTAACTTGCTTTAATAATTTTAATTATTTATACTGTGATTATGACTCATAAAATAGACTTTACGCCCTCCGTTATCCAAGAACTCAAAGATCGCATTTCGTCTGAGAAGTCTGCGAAGATTTATCGTCGTTTGCTTTGGCTTGATTTAAAGCGTCGCGGTTATCGCCAAAAAGAGATTGGTTCTCTTCTTGATGTGACTCAGGCTCAACTCACTAATTGGTCGAAGCTTTTTGTTTTGGGAGGATTTGAAGGGTTATGTGCAGTGCATTATGAAGACAGGCGCCCTTCACGACTCATGCCTTATCTGGGTACGATAAAAGATCATGTGCGAGAATCTTGCGTACCGACTTTATCCGCCCTGCAAAATTGGATTGCTCAAGAACATGGGATGTTCATAGAGCAAAGTTGGCTCAGTCGCTTTATGAAAAAAAACTCTATTGTTCTTACAAAAAGACCCGTCTGATTCCAGGAAAAGCTCCTGATGTTCCCACGCAAGAAGCTTTTGTTGAGGATATTCTTTCCATCGTTGAAGATGCACGGCAGAACAAGAACGTGGTTCTTTTTTCCGATCCCGTTCATCAGATTCATAACAATGAGAATGACTATGCTTGGCAGTTCAGAGGCAAAGAAGGCACAAAAACTGTGCTGGCAAATACAGGAAGAAGGCGTCTGAATATTATAGGCGCTCTCAATCCTCTTCTTCTAAAGACAACGACCCTTCTGATGGAAGGAAGTTGCGATCGAGAAGTGATCAAAGCCTTGCTCAGACAAATCAGAAAAGACTATCCAGAGGCGCCCAAGATTACGATGTTTCTGGATAACGCGGGATACAATAGAGCCCATGATGTGCAAGAGTTAGCGCAGGAGTTCAACATAACTCTTCGTTACTTGCCACCTTATGCGCCGAATCTTAACCTGATTGAAAGGCTTTGGAAATTTTTCAAAAAGAAAATCATGAAAAACAAATATTATCCATCGTTTCAGTCTTTTTATCAGGCCATTGATAATTTCTTTAAAAACTTCTCTGATTATGAAAAGGAGCTGAGATCACTTCTAACCCTAAAATTTCAAATTATTAAAGCAATTTAGTATAGATCGGTTGCGGGCAAAACCGCTTCCGGTCGCACTAAGGTGACGTTTGACATTGATGTGACGAGTTTCCAACTTCCTGGAACGAGAAGCCC
>CAIWAN010000113.1 GCA_903910705.1 uncultured Candidatus Marinamargulisbacteria bacterium | reverse complement strand
GGAATAGCCATAAGGCCGGAAACCGCCATTGAAAAGACCTTGTGTGGCTCGGAAGTTCATCACGTCTGACAATCGCTCCGAGGTTTGCTCTCGTTCGAGTTGAGCAAAGACCAAGGCCACGCGAAGCATGGCTTTGCCCATCGCTGTTGTGGTATCGAAGTTTTCCTTGATACTAATAAACTCCACATCGTTTTCGTTCATCATTCGCATGAGGTTTTCAAAGTCGAGAAGGGATCGACTGAGTCGATCCAGTTTCTTAACGACAACCGCGTTGATTCTCTTTTTCTGAATGTCTTTGATGAGCTTTTGATATTCGGGCCGATTGGTGTTCCCGCCAGACCTGCCCCGCTCGATGTAGATGTTGTGAATCTCAAACTTGCGGAAGTCACAGTATTTGCGAAGCTCGCTTTCTTGCTCTTCGAGCGAGTCGCCCTCATTGGCCTGACGCTCTGTTGATACCCGAATATAGAGGGCGACTTTCATTTGAGGTACACCGCTTTGTATGCACCCTCCCAACATCCGCCACAAATAAGCGGCTTCCATTTGATGTTGGGAAACTCTGGTAGCCGTCTATCAATGCAAAAGATAACCACGGGCAGGTGTGCGCTGAGTGCCTTGCGAAGCGTAAAGAGCGTGCCATTGCTGTCACCATGCAGAAAAGCAACAATCCCCGTAACCGCATCAATGAGGCGCAGATTGCGCTCAAGCAACCCCGCCCGAACAACGGCATATTCTTCTTGTCCGCGCAAACTGCCCCACACAATAGAGCCGCCATATTCTTTGAACTGCCGCGAAAGGACACGGACTTTGACAGGGAAACCTTCATAGGTGCTCCAAGGACTGTAAACCGTTGCCTTGTCTGCCTCGCCAATATGTACAAGGTAGGCGAGGCAATATTCATCTGCACCCACCGCACCCCCACTGGCGATCTGATTCTTGCGACTGAGCAGATCCTCAACCACAGCCCCGACATGCTCTGCGTATTGGAGCGGTAACGACCGAGACCCGATAACACCCACAATGCGCGGCCCATCGGCGCGCCCCCCCAGCCCCCGCGCCGCTTGGGCCGATGCTGCCACACATACCGAACTGTTCTGCTTTTCCATAACGTGCCTCCCATCGTTTCAGCCAAAACTGAAACTGTTTTGATGGGGCTCGAAAACCAGAAAAAAGAAGGGGTGTCAAAGGGACTTTATCGTTTGTTGTTTATTCTATTAATTACACCTTATAATTATTAGTATATCTACGCATGTTGATATATTATTGAAGCAGGACACATATAGAACTATGCAAACAATTAACATCTATTTTGATACCCCAAAAGTATTTGAACCAACAAATATTAAGCAACTTAATGGAATTATTGGCTTATACTATATTTTCAGTCAGACAATAAGTGTGCAATATCCTTTTTCAACTTCAAAACTTTTGTATATTGGAATGAGCGAGAAAAAAACAAATAGTATTGGTAGCAGATTAAGCGGTCACTACGATGGGAAGTCTGGCAACATTGGGCTTGTAAATTATAGAAAAGTTGAGCCACTACTATTTACCTACTTGAATTTTGAAGTTTTGAGAAATCTTTGGTCTTACAGGGTCGAAGACTTGGAAAGCTTTTTTATCTTAAATTTTGTTGATAATTTTGGTGTATACCCAATTTGTAATAACAAAACAGGATTTGAGATATTAAAGAACACATTGACTACCCAATTCAAAATTGATTGGAGCTATTTCAATTGAATATGGCTAACTCTATAAAATCAGGGAAAGAAATACTTGATGATTTCTTCGAGAATATCCAGAAAATTGAAAACGTTGACACCAAAATTGCAGAAACAATTGAAACCTTATATCGACAAAATAAATTAACTGATGCAAATCTAAAGAACTCCCTTGAGCAACTGCGAAGAGATCATAATGGCAAAAATTAATCGATTTGATATTAGTGGCCTTCGAGGCATAAAAAATAATCTTTCGCAGGATTTGAACGAAAAATCGATTCTCCTATATGGCGACAATGGGACAGGGAAGAGTAGTATTGCAGATGCTTTCGAATGGTTTTATACAGATGGTGTTTCACATCTAACTGGTGAGGAAATAAATCTAAAAGAAGCTTTAAGAAACTGGCATTTAAGTGAAGAAGATTTATCCCTTGTCCGTATTGAATTTAATTCAAAAACAATTAACAACACAAAATCATTATCTTTAAAGAAAAATAAATGGCAAACTGAGTTTTCGGAGACCAATACCGACTGGGATAACTACCTTCAGCAATCTCAAAAGGAAAACCTAATTCTTAGATACCAATCCTTACGAGACTTTATTTTACAAACAAAAACTGGGAAGCTGTCAAAGTTGTCTGAAATTATTGGGTTTTCTGAAGTGAGTTCTACGCAAGACGTGCTAAAGAAAGCCTATAGAGCCGTAGCTTCTGATATTAGGGCTCAGAATTTTGAGGGGCAAATCTCAGATCATCAACAGACATTGGTTGATAAAATAGGGGCTCTCGTAACTCAAGAAAAGGATTTATTTATAAAGTTAAATGAAATTATCAAAGATAAAAAAACAGGTGTGATTATTAAGGAAATGTCTGATGTTGATAAAGTCCTAACATTTCTTAAGACATCAACAAATACACAAATCGTTACGGAATTAAACTATCTTGAGAAATGCAGCGCCACCCTTTCAAGGCTAAAAAGTGAAATTATTGTGATAAATGATGCCTATGAAAAATATTACAGTGAATTTGAGGGGCTATCAAAAGATGTAGAAAGTAGTATTAAGTTTTTTTTAACGAAGTTATTACAAGCAGGAACAGATGTCTTAACGAAGAAATACCACAAAGATCCGACTTGCCCACTATGCCTACAGGCCAAGAACTTAAGTGACTTACAAAAAGAAGTTGCTGCGCGCTTACGTGAGGCGGAAGAGTCTAATAAGAAAAAAGCCTCTTTTGATATTTCAAAGGAGCTATTATCAAAAATTACTGATGAACGTATTTTAAGAATTAATTCGATTCTTTCAGAAAAATTAATGTCCGAATATGTGAATTCTGAAATTAAAGAGTCTCTTGTAAGTTTATTTGGTAAGTTCCAAGAGTTCAAAAGTTCCACGACACAGAAAGTGTTAGCAGGCGATACGCTTACTGCCCCCAAGATATTAAATTTTAATGAAAAAGACTTTGAGTCGCTCACGCACATCGCAAGTCGAATAATTGCTATAAATAAAATAATTGCTGAAAATAATTCAACTCAGCTATTTTCAAATATTAGTGCGGCAAAAGAAGCCTTTCAGAAAATGAAGAAAGTTGACATAGAAAAGAGCAAGTATGAATACCAAAAAACTTCATTAGGGCTTATTTGCAGTGAGTTTATAAAGAAACAAAAAGAAGGTCTTGATAGCTTTATCGCAAACTTTTCTGGGACAATTAATGAGTTCTACCAATTTATGAATCCTGGGGAGTTGTTTCAAGAAATTAGGATTGTGACAATTGGCGAAGAAGATGATTTAAAAGGTTTGACGATTGAGTACAAACATAATGGCGGTTGGGCGTCGCCTCCTCAAAAATACTTCAGTGAATCTCATATCAATTGTCTTGGAATCTCATTTTTCCTAGCATCAGTTGTCGCTTTTAATAAACATAATAAGTTTTTTATCCTTGATGACGTTATTTCAAGCTTCGATAGTACTCATAGAAAGAAATTCGCTGATTTACTTTTTGAGAAGTTCTCAGATTGGCAGATTATTTTACTTACCCATGAGATGGAGTGGTTCCAACATGTGAGTCAGTTAGCTAAAAGAAATAATTGGCAAATTAAGGAAGTTTTCTGGTCTGAAGAAGCTGGAACACATTTAGAGGCGTCACCTAAAGATATAAAAGAATATATTGAGGCAAGCATTGCAAGTGGAACTATCTCCTACCTCGGCAATCCACTTCGTATTTACTTAGAGCATGTATTAAAGGGTATTTGCTTAAACTTAGATGTAAAGTTAAGTTTTAAGTTTAACGAAGATAACGAGAAGCGTATGCCAAATGAATTATTATCTGGACTTAGGTCAAAGATAAATAAATACGCCACTGAACAATCGGAAAAGAATATTTTTCTCTCCGCGCTAGATAGTGTGCTAAGCTCATCAATTCTGGTAAATATATTGTCACACGACAATCCATTCAATCCTAAACTTGGAGATCTAAAGGCATTTTGGGTTGATGTAAGCAAACTTGAACGCTTATTTAACTGTAATGACCCTGCTTGTTCGAGTCCGAATGTTTCCCTGAAAAATTATGATACAGTTTATAAAAAAATAAGATGTGGATGCGATAAACTTAAGTATGCGTGGAAAACGTAAGGGAATTAATATTTTTTTAATATGGGCACAAAGAAAGGCGGATAATTTATGAGTACACTAGAGATATTAACGGAAGCGATTGAAAAAAGAAAACCAATTTCTTTTGAGTATAACAAAGAAGGAAAGATAAAAGGTCAGCGTTTTGGACATCCTTATGCCATTTTTATTTTCACAGCAAAGAATACTCGCATTCAAAGTACAAAAGTTCATGTAGTTCAAACTGGTGGAGTTTCTGATTCGGGTGCGTATGGTGACTTCAGAATGTTTAACATTGAGGAGCTTTCAAACGTACAATGTTTGAGCGCTGAAGAATGTTTTGAGCCAACACATGAAAATTACAACCCTGAATGGGATGGGTATATAAATGTAATCGCCAAGGTTTAATATGAGCATTCAGTTTCATTCAGAAATATTTTCAAATGAAAATATTGTTCTGAAAGTAAATTTTACAGGCATTAAGGATGCTGTTGTCACAACTGACAACTTAGCGATGTCGTTATATGCATACGATAAGAGAACAGCCTCACCTGTTTTCTCCGCAACCCTGAATTTTGACCAAATCAAAATCCTATATGAACACTTAAACCAGATTTCAATTATTAAAGACCCGCACAAATTAACAACTGGTAAATTCATCGAGGCAACGGATAGCTTACATAAGGTTATTGGCGAAGTTACCATTAATGCTGAATCTCTTAGAACCATTTTGAGATTACTAAGCACGGATTTCAACGCAAATGACAGGATCGCGATTCTTTTAGAGTCTTTAGATGACCTTGATTTAGAAAATTTACCTGCTGCGCATAAGCATAAAACCTACAAGACAGAGATCGATAATCTTGCGCAGTTATTATCATTCGAGGAACAGGGGGATATCGTTAGAATAGTTGCGGAGACACCACATTTGATAAATTATGTTGCGAGGCAACCTGAAGCAATATTCCAGAAATGGATTACTCGTAATTTGCTTTGGATTTTTGGCGTTGAATATATCGGACATAAAAAAGATGGCAGAAAGATATCGATATTCAGTGAAGCCGACCTTGTAATGGAGTCTATGGATGGGTTTATTGATTTAATCGAACTTAAGAGACCCGAACATGCGATATTTAATTTCGATAATAGTCATAATTGTTACTATCCTTCGGTTGAACTTGCCAAAGCACTAGGACAATGCGGTCATTACTTGAAGGAACTAGATTTATATAAGTCGCAGTACCAGATTGAACATAAAGTTAAAGTTTTAAGGCCCCGAATTAAGATTATTATCGGCCGAACTGATAAATTTAATGATGAGCAATTTGAGGCCCTTAGAATGCTTAATTGCAACCTGAGCCATGCAGAAATTGTCTCATATGATTACTTGCTTAGTTGTGGGAATCACATTCTTTCTAACTACAAATTAGAATAAAAAACAAACGATAAAGTCCCTTTGACACCCCTTCTTTTTTCTGGTGTGCCTTCGCCATCAAAACAGTTTCAGTTTTTGACTGAAACGATGGGAGGCACGTTATGGAAAAGCAGAACAGTTCGGTATGTGTGGCAGCATCGGCCCAAGCGGCGCGGGGGCTGGGGGGGCGCGCCGATGGGCCGCGCATTGTGGGTGTTATCGGGTCTCGGT
>CAIWAN010000112.1 GCA_903910705.1 uncultured Candidatus Marinamargulisbacteria bacterium | reverse complement strand
TTTCGGTATTGATTCTGATTCTGCTAATATCATCTGTGCCTCCCGTATTGTTAGGGGGTGCTTGAGAGATTTCGTTAGATCTCGGACATAGCACCAATTCCTGTCAATATGTTGCACACGATGTGGGTATATCCGCCATTTATAGCCTATATTCCCTGAAATATTTCATTTCTTTGACCGATAACTTAATATAGATGCTTTCAGGGAAAGGGGCCAGATAATGACCGAGAAAAAAGTAGAGAGCGAATTTGATCAACACGACAAGAAATATACCAAAGCCTTCCAGAAGATAATCCTAAGTCCGTCTATTCAGTCAGACAAGGTCACCTTGCGACAACTGATTGAAAAAAAACAGCTAGGGAGTCCTGATAAAATTATCGAGGGACTTTGTCATCATATCGAGACTAAAATCTTTGCTTCGTTTGAATTCTATGCTTTGGCGATGTATCGAGTGATGGAGCAAAAAAATGATTGGACGGACGCCGGACAAGATCGAGTGAAGCTCAGTTTTCTGCGACTGCTCTTGAATCTTCCAACAGATCAAGATATTTCATTTTCGGATTATTCGAAATTTGATCAAGTGTTAGCTGAGAAAAATAAAATATATCAAATTGACTCCTTTTCTCAGGATGAGCTTGAGATAAAAATTAAACACCCAGAAGTCCACGTCTTGGGTATTCTCTATCGATGTAGTGATACTAATGAGTTAAATCATCTATTAGAGATAGTTGAATCAAGCCGACGGGTCATCATGGGCGCTTCAGGTGCTTGGCGCTCACTATTAATTGGTATTGCAAGAACAAAAAAAATTGCTGGATATTCGATCCATTTCTTTCAGACTGAAGAGATGCGCACTCCAAATAATGTTCATTATATTGTGGGTGTCATCGAGCAAAAGGAAATCGCCATACGACAAGAGGTTTGTGAATATGTGTTCTTTAACAAATGGGTTCCGATCTTTGATGGCGACCTTTTTCAGATCGAAGCCATGCAGGCCGATGCTCCCCAAGACATAGCCGAAGCGATAAAGCGACAATTTGCCGACTTGCTGGGGGTGGGTGATCGAGATGAAATGATCGCTAAAAAAGATCAATTTATTGAGTTGATGATGGAGAACTTGGTCTATCATGAAGTGGCTCATGATGCGCTTGAGTCATCGTTATCAGACATGGAGATGACCTTTATGGATGGGATAACCTCTCAGCAAGAGACGATCTTATCGGTAATGACCGAGATTCTGACCGAGCTCCAAATCGAGCATCAAGGGGTGAAAGGGCCGATCAAAAATATCGCGGACGCAGCAATTACCGAAGGAAATGAACTGAAAGCAAAACAACTCCTCTTTATTTACCTGAGTGACGCTTGGTTTTACGATACGGATACTGCGTTTATGTATCCGTATACCGATATTTTGTTTTCGATCATATTGTCGTATTTGGGGCCCAAAGGAGAGGTTAACTTTATCGGACTTTATAACGATTTAGCTGGAATTTATCATTTTCTCTCTAAATGGTATATGGAATCAGTCGCTGATATTTATGCGATGATTAAGAATATTAAATTTATGGATGGGGGGAGGGACATATCCTTTGTTTCTTTAGAAAAACAGGTTCGTAATAACATAATATTGTTTAGAGTGATGAATCAACTCGAACCTCTAAGAGATAAGGACGAGCAGGGAAATTTCTGGATCAACTTTTTCCCCTACCTTAAGTCTAACTACCCAACAGAGTTTAACGCAATTATTAATAGAGTGGTTCAAAAAGAATCCGAACTGGAACGTTTACTCCTTGCAAAATTTGGGAATAATACCCATACGGGCACACTTCGAGTGTTTGTCCAGTCAAAAATGCAGGAGCTAGGATATGGGCTGCGCGAACTATAAGGTCATTGCTTTTACTGAGTTATTTCCGTATGCAAAAAAAACCCTTGAAAAAGGAATACCCCTTAGTGGTCTATTGGATATATATATTAAGGGTATCGATAAAAGAACGGAATTTTTGCGGCCAATCATTGAAGATATGAAAAAACATGCTCAGGAATTATGTGGGTTTAAATTTGGCGCATATTTTGATTTGGCTGGAACGAGCGGACAGGAAACTTGGATATTTCCTTTCATGCAATCAATGTGGAACGAGTCCTCTCATAAGATCGACAGAGAAGGGGCTGTTAGTATTTACCAATACATACCCACCACCGAGTCTGTTTCTACTGTTTTCACCGATGCTATATATTATCTATCTCGTAGGCAAACAGCAGACCAAGTTGAGTCTAGCTTTATTGAGACATTCTTATCGTCATTACGTAATATTCTTGCAAGCGGAAATAAAGGCTCTGTTTCTGATCTCCATGAAGCTTCATATCGTCGCCTGCTGAGTCAACTGTTTCGTTGTTTTCTTGATGACGGTGTTTTTGTTGATCCGACGTTTGTTTTGCCCGGCGATTTGGACGTCACCTCAAGCCGATCCATCCAACTAGTAAGCGAGATTAATTCAATGCGCAAATTGGGTTCGTCGGAAGAGGTTCTGTCATACCTAATAAAATTGATTGTTAATGTTATTCAATTTAATTTGAATACGGGGACAATCCCGATAGCCATTCATGACCATATATTAAATCAAGAGGTGGGTGATGAGGTGGGGACTATGCAATACATGTCAGGTTCGGGGATGAAAAGAAACCAGCCTTATGGTGATTTAGAAATGGTGAAACAGCTTTCAGCGAAAGTACGGCTAAAATTTGGTTTAGTTACCAAAAGGGGGATTGTTTACGTTGACCCCAAACGGGATGACGGTGCGTTTGACAGTCATTATGTGAAATGGTGTATTCATTACCTGATAGCAGATTACTTTAATTACAATCCTTTGAAGCTTGATGCTGATGAACAGATTACGTTTCAAAATAAAATGAAAGATTTCTTTGTTGCTAACGATGAGAGCTCGCTTGAATCTCAAATTCAAGTAATGAGCCAAAAGCTTGATGAGAAAGAGTTGAATTTATTTAATATACTTATTTCTTTGCGTGGACGGGAATTAGCCTTTTTGAAGGCAGGATTCCGTCAAGAATTTTATAGCATAGACTATATTGATGAGCTGCATGAAAAAACAACAACACCGTCTCGAGTTGGAATAAAAGCTTGGGATCCCGAAGAAGCTGAAGAGTTCCTTTATCTTACGGGAATCTACTACAAATTTGACGTCGACAAAAAAATATGGGAGACATCTGAAGGTCGAGGTTATTATGATTTTTTTCAAACCTTATATCGAGAAATTTCATCAGCCAAAACCCTTGCCGAAGCTAAACAAATAGCGGCCAAAATTGAAGAAAAACTATCGACCCTTGCCAAGCCAAAATAGACAAAAATCAAGCAATAAAATCTGTTATTTTGGGATTTTTCACTTTCCCGTCCGATACATGTTTAGACCCTTTCAAAGTAGGGAATAATAATGGTCAAAGAGGGTAGTTATGGTTAAAGATATAAAAACACAGGTCAAAATACTTAAAGAAGACACCCAAGACCTTTCAGCAAAGGTCAGGGACTTAACGTTTCAGTACAAGACGGCTCATTGTTTTCTCTTGCTGAATGCTAATTTCAAGATTCTATGCCTGAGTGTCGAGCATCATGGCCCCATTAACGTCCTTGTGGGTGAGCTTAACACCATGATGCGAAAATATGGCAAAGAGTTGGCCATCCTTGACGAAAAGATCAAGACAAAGATCGGCCGCGTTATCGAACATGACCAGCTCAATTTCATGAAAATGTACTACGACTACAAAGAAGAACAAATCAATAAAACAATGCCGCTTGACGAACGATTAGCCCAAACCGCGATCAAGCTTAGTAGTCACAACCTGCAACTTCGCTTGCAAAGCAATCTTGCTTTAAGCGATTTTACCCTCAAAGCCGATCCCGCACTAACCGATGCGGGGGGCGCATAAGAAATGGTCGGGTTCAAGCAGCACGGCCGAATTTTGAAACGATATCATCGCTCTGACCCGATAGAACCCTTGCTCGTAGACTGACCATGGATTGAACATTCTCCGAACCCCAGTGCATTCCGGATAGTTTC
>CAIWAN010000111.1 GCA_903910705.1 uncultured Candidatus Marinamargulisbacteria bacterium | reverse complement strand
CGTTGTTGTAATTGTTGTAGATTTATAGTCTTAATCCTTCTCTAAGTATTCGTAGGTTTTTTTCTGGATATAGTAAGACAAGCTAACCGGCTAGGATGTCTTAATCCTTCTCTAAGTATTCGTAGGTTTTTTTCATTTGGTGCGATTGATGACGCTATAAAATGTATTAGGGTCTTAATCCTTCTCTAAGTATTCGTAGGTTTTTTTCATGTTTTCAAGGTTGATAAGGTTTGAAGGTGAGGTTATGTCTTAATCCTTCTCTAAGTATTCGTAGGTTTTTTTCTGGGTGAGAATAAAAAATGGTTGCCAACCGATTGCGTCTTAATCCTTCTCTAAGTATTCGTAGGTTTTTTTCTAAGTCAGTTTTAGCCTGCCCTATGACTGGTTAAAATACGCGTGTTTTCAGGCAGTCCAAAAACTAAACTGAAAACACCATCAGCACTTAATTGATTATACGTCTCCATCCCAACCACCGCAAGGATTTCAGGCAGTTCGCTAGAAAATATATACTTCTTCTTCAGGTGAAACACCCTCCTCCCCTATTACCTCAATCTTCTGAAAACAACTATTGCATACTTTGTAGAGTCTAACATTATCACCACATTCTATATCAACCACGCTGGTTAGTTTCATCTTGAGCGACTCGATTTGGGTATTATCCAAATACGCCTCAAAGACAGACTTTTGAGCACGTTGACCATACCCTTTGAGGACTTTTGTAATATTACGAAGCCTTTTTTGCATGGCTTTAGCTGTTGGTCTTTCCATTATATCAAAGGTGACAATTACAAACATACCGGTATATCTCCCAAACTCATCTCTCATTGCTGTACAAAGGGTTTATAAGCCTCACCACCCCGAATATGTCGAACAAGTCGGCGTGCTTGAAGTTCTAATATCTTTCGGTACGAATAACTCTCTCCTTCGTATAGCACAACGGTAGCGATACGTTTCTCGTATCGAGCAATGATCTTTTTTCGTAAATCATTTTGGATCAGAACGGGATAGGCGTCTCGTTCTTCCCCCTGATAAAACCCATCAAGTGGAACCATCCCATGGTTTACCATATCAAATACCACTTGGTCAGCCAAGAGCACACGAAACTCTTCCATCAAGTCCAAAGGAAGGGCTGGACGATTATCTGTATACTCGTGCAGGAACCCGACTGCGGGATCTAGACCTGCGGTAACCGTTGCCGTGTAAACGTTGTACATCAAAAGCGTGTACAAGAAACTCAGCATCGAGTTAATCGGGTCTTTAGGTGGACGACGATTACGACCACTAAAACCAAAATTTTCTTTGAGCAAGTCAGGAAGCACCTTAAAATAGGCCGCTGAAGCCGAGCCTTCGTACCCACGCAAACTGTCTAGAGATGGAGCCTCATCCAGTTTTCGAACGGTGTTGTGCAAACCTGCGATACATTCCTTGACTTCATCAAACCCGCGATAACGATTCACATTCTTAAGAATATAGAGGGTGTTGAGTATCTTCCCTTTAATAATCGACTTTGAGAAATTTAACCGAAAGTCCGTATTGTCCAGATGCTTATACTGCAAAAGCCGAAGCTCGACACTTTTTGTTTCTGTGGACACGAGTCGGCCATAATAACGGCCATGATTAGAGAGAAACGTGGTCGGAATATCGCGTTGAAGCAGTTCGGCTATCGCTTGTGTGGTCACTTGTGCCCCGACAAAAACAACAACCGAATCAACATTCATCATAGGGACGGTTTTTCGACTACCATCCTTTGCGGCAATTTTAAAGCAATCCCCCTCAACCCCCATCACCGCATCACTATCAGATAAATAGAGTGCTGGCATTACAAGCGATGCCCCATACCAAAGCCCATAGTCGTTTTCGCGCCGATGCCACACCAAAACATGTAATGACTGAGCATATTCCAAATAGCTCGATAGGCGGTCTCGTCCTTTTCTAAATCCGTAAACTCTACATCCCCAACGAAACCCACGTATTTATATTTTTCAAAGTTCCACATACGTGTTTTTATCTCGTATCGAGAGACTACACATCGGGTATCGAGCCATTCAATAAAATCGCCACGGTCCAGTGGAATACCCGACAGCACGTCCCATTTCTCAAGCGTAGAATAAAAAAGTGGTGTCGGAACCGGCAAAATAAGCGACCGATCATCTTGATGGAAAAAGGTGGGGGTTAAGAGATGAAGTTTGATGTTTTTTTCTATCCCCGTTTGTTTGATGATATATTTATCGTAGATTTTTTGATGACTGCTCATCCCTGCCCACGGATGGTCAGCTGAATCGATAGCGATATCAAGCACTTTCATCTCGTTGTTGCCGATAACAAAGGTTCTTTCTTTCGTCGAGGCGAGGTCGGAGAGTAAAAGCTGTGTCAGGTTATCGTCAAGCGACGTGAAACGAAACCAATATTTCCCGTTGCTGTTGAGCTCGTTTAGCCCGTTGCCTGAATGGATAAAATCGCCAAATAGAGGGCTAACGGTGAAGGGTTTGGCCCGCCCTGCTTCGTGTAGCTTTTCCGCAAATTCTTTATCGATACTTTGCAGAATATTAAGGAAAAGACCATGAATATAATTGCCTGTTGATACAGGCAGCTTACAGGTTCGAATAGGGGTAAACGTAATAACTACAGATAATAACATCGCTAATGCCTCGCAATCAGTAATTGATACATTTCATTGTTGTATTGTACTTTTTTAAATCGATGGACAACCATATGAAAGACGACTAAATAGACGGGAATCGGGGCTGCCCCAGTGAGGGTGATTTCATCCCGAGGCAGAAGGGTCGAAACAATACGGTCGACATTTTCGCCAATAATATTGAGCACATCATCCGACAAATCGACGGACAATTTCCCGCCTGTTCGATGTATAACGATGCCTTGATAAAGATCGGTATTTTGGAGAGAGAGATCGAGAATCATGGTTAATGTAAGGCCTTGTGTAAGCAGTCAATTACGAACTTATCTTTTTCATAATGGCCGAAAATTCTTTTTGCATCTTGATCTGACCATGCGTCAATCTCGTGGCTAGAAGGTGGGCAGGGATTTCCAGATAGCACTTTAAAATCAAGAGATTTCGGATTAATGGTTTTATTCGATAAAAAATATTTAGCTAGAACGTCTAATTTTTGATTAATTTGCTTTATTCGATCGCATTCCAAGTTTTGCATGGATGGCAAAAAACGATCAGAATAAACAATGCTATCTAAAGGTGATGGAAGCAGTTTGGTGCTATATGTTTTTTGTTTAATGTCATCCCAAATAATTTCACCCCAAGGTGACAATGCAATCTCGTTGTCAATTTTCATTATTAGTGTTTCAGCGATGCTATCAATATTTTCAGGCCTTATATTCAGCGATATTTTACGTAAATCAGCTAAATGGTTATTAATCAATGATTGAGTATCAAGGATTATTGGAAGCCTGGGTATTCTCATCATTTCTGAAGCGCCTTCGAATTTATAAGTAGTTTCGTCGGCATAAAACATTCCAACCGATTGGAGGAATCCTTGAACTCCCTTAAATCCACCAGTCAGATTAAAAGTAATTTTAAAATGATTATCTTTATACGGAACAATTGATTCTTGTACCCATCTAACTAGATCTGAGAGGGCAAGTTGGAGATCTGTCGAGATATTGGTTTGAAGGTCTTGTTGTTTGTGAATCTGAACCTGAAAGCCCTTTGATTCTAGCCAATCTTGAAGGATATTTGTGGTTACTTCTCCAAACCAGGTGTCAGAGCAAAGCAGAAAATGAACATCTCCTTTTGGGGTCAATATTCCATCATAAAGATGAGATATGCTGTTAATTTCTGCAGAAAAAAGACTCGCTGATTCAAGATTTAGGGATAAAAAATCAGCTTTAATTTCAATAAAAATAGCGGCTAAAGAAGGTCTTATTTTTATATCGATATCTTTTTCTTTGAGATTAGCATATCGAGAGTAGGTAGAATTAAATTCTTTTTTCTTTTCCCTGAACCAGTTGGTTATAATACTTGTGCCAACTGTTGATAGAATGAGCTTATTCATGATTATTAGTCCTTACTTGAGAATATACGGTATAACAAACGCAAGCATAGGGTGGATATAATCTTTTTCTTTCCGAACCGCTTGTTTCTCGTTCAAATCACAACGTCCATAATAATCGTGAAGCTTTCCATCGTTAATTTTAAAAACGGCTCCGGCCTTGAGCATGACGATTGGACTTTTAAAGGGGTTGTCCGTGATATGTCCATCAAGAACCGAGATAGCTTCACCCGTTTTCCCGTACTTGGTAAACGTTTGCCAACATCCATCCGTTGGGTCATTTTCGTCTGGGACAAAGCTAGACAACGATAAAAATGCGCTGGCATTATTTATTTTAGGGAAAAGAGATGCATCGAGAATTCTAATTTCAACTTTGAACTGCCCTTTGCCGATATTTTTCTTTTTACCATAACCTATGCTGATAAATTCTTTCAAATAGGGGCTTAGTCGTACTTCAAAATCTGCCCTAACTCGGACAAAGATCGACCAAACAGCCGTTGATGTTTTATCCTCTGTCTTAATCCATACTTCATCAAGAGCAAATAGTTGAGTCTGTTCTTCTGCGGTTCGAGAAACCTGATTATGCAAATCGGTGTGGGAAACGACCTCGATTAATTCCTCAGGAGAAAAGTCTTCGTCAATATTATCAGCTATAACCAAATCTAAATCATCTTTTGTTAACCACATCAATCTTTTGATCTTCTTTTGCTCTTTAAAGTTGTCCATTCGAATCGTCAAGTCTGCCGGCTTTGGTAAACACACATCAATGTTACCTTTTTTGTTCTGAACAGAGGGCAATCCATCCGAGAAGATCAGGGCGGGCTGTTTATCACGGTAGGTTTGAATAAATTGTTCAAGCAACGCAGAATCCTTTTGAGAAAGGTAGCTTGTAAAATGTCCCCAAATCGTGTCCGATTGAAGCGGTGTGCATAGCCCTGAGGTTTGTTCTAGAACGAGATGATAATCGCGGTATGTCATTATGCGTTAACCTCCCAATAGCCATTTTTTCGCCCACCTTTTCGTTTCAACACGCCGTCCTTTTTTAATATACGAATATGATATCGAATACCCTCTGACGTTAAATGAAATCGATTCGCTAATTCCTCCGTAGTGATTTGGGGTTGTGTGAGGATAGCACTAAAAATTTGAGTCTTACTGGTAGTCTTACTGGTAGTCTTACTGGTAGTTTGTACCGGACGATAAAAGGTTACCGACACAAAATTGCTGAATGAGAACGTAAGCTCGATATTAGCAGAAAGACAGAGCTCTCTCATTCGAGTGATGCCTGTCCCTAGTTTTTCGGCGAAGTCAGATCGATGAAACAAATCAGCCAATCTCGGGTTTCGAAGAACACTTCTTTCACCGAAGTCTTTTTCTATCAACCCCTTTGGCAGACCACCGGGGCTTGAAATAACTACACGATCATCGAATATTTCCACCATCACAGTTGATCCCTTTTCAAAATAATTTCTGTGGGTAACCGCATTAACGATTGCCTCCCGAAGCGCTTCAAAAGGGATTTCGGGTATTTCATCGCGTTCAAGTTTTTCTTGGGAAATATGATAACGAAGTGCAAGGTATCGCTTAAGAAACAACATTGCTCCTTCTATATTGCTGAGGATATCTTCATTGAAGTCACGCCTGTCGGCTACGTTTACTTTTTTTGTTCCTTCATAGAGTGCGCACGTTACGGTGGTATGCAAAAAGTGGGCGGCTAGATTCTTTGCGAAGAAAAAGACTCCCGTATTATTCATAAGCAGTTTCCCGTCTTGTTTCTCGGCAACCCCAAGATTAACCAGAATAGAAGCAGTATCCGTTATTTTTCTTATGTTTGAGCGAATAAGAAATTGAGAAAACTTATCTTCTGAAAAATCAGTTTGAATATCAAATTTCAGATTCGTTAGTTCATCAAAACGGATTTTTCCTTCATTTTGAAAAAACTCTTGGAGTTCATCACGGTTTAATTTTTGTGTATTGGGACCAACACGCGTATAAAATCCACTTGAGCAATGATAGGGTTTATCCATTCCTTCTCTAATACGAACGATGAGAACGGATTCAACTTCTTCAAGCACAAGGGCAATGGGTGGCTGACAATTACGTCCAATATCCTGTATTCGAGATTTAACTTCATTATTAATCGTAATACCTCTTATGCTTCCATCATCAGTGATTCCAATAAAGATTCGCCCCCCAGACGCATTTGAGAATGCAACCATTTCTCGATCCAGCTGTGAGGATATAGACTCTTTAAACTCAATTAAATAGCCCTCGCCTTCTTGAATAATTTGTTGAAGTTCGTTGATGGTGGTTGTCATAACATTGTCCTTGTTGTTATACGAACTTAATTTGACCTGAACCTCGGCTGCCTGCTCCGCCAATATAGTCTTGTTCAAGAAGTTTCATTCCTTCATCTAGTAAGGCAATTAGTTCTTCTTTTTTATCACCATCAAACACTCTAATAGTTACTGAAAAATCTAGTTCCGTTCCGGAAGGTATTCGTTCATTAGGGCGAGGATCTTTCGCTATGCCATTCATTCGATTAATTGTATTCTCATGTTTAATTTCTGTTGGAGTCCCTTTGCTGATTTGTAGCGAAATAAGCTTTTCTTTCCACTCAGTCGTTAGTTCAGAGTCTCTGAAGATAAATCGAGTTGGTCCTAATGGTGATCGAGAATTCCGATGAGCACCAAAGCCTTTACAGATTTTACAGTCACCACAACCACATGGGTCACCCGTTTGTTGTGTTCGGGAAGAATACTTTAGTTCAAGTAATGACCGAATCTTGCCCTTTAAAGAAGATCCGGGAATATAAGGCATTCCAGTAAGTGGATGTTTAATGATGGGAAGATCGATTCCGCCAATTTCAATATTATCTTTTGATGCTCCAATATGAACACCACTGATGCATTTTATCGTTTTATTAACAGATACATATTCTATTAATTTCATTTTATTCTCCTTTTATTTTTCTTTTTTATAATAGGCAATAACGGACTCAAAAAAATTACAATAGCCAAGAAACTCTTCCTTGCTTAATACTGCATGATCAACGCATCTATCAACAAGAAGGATCTTAAAGTTTTTGCTTATTAAGTCTCGTGAAAGGGCATCAGCAGCATCTCTTTTTAACGAATAGAGTTCACCAGAAACAGCAGAGAAATCATTGCTATTTTGAAGCCTAAGCTCAAGTGCTTTTAACTTTCCATAGAACTTTCGTGCTTGACCGACCGAATTTTTCTTTGAGAAACCAGTTCCTGCTTCAGTTATACTTAGCAATTCGGCTAGCTGCTTTGAATCTACATCATAAACATATTTACCATTAATCTTTCCGTTCACATCTAAGAATCCATTTCTTATGACAGTTAGGTCGACGGAATCAGTCTTTGGTGTTGGAAATGATGTTGATTGACTCCCACTGAAAGAAGGTCTTGGGTTTTGTTGAAAACCTGATCCATACCAACACTCAGGGCAATCTTTAAATCTTGAATCTTTTGGCGTGAATTCTTTCCCGCATTTTGAACACTTTGCCACGTCTACCACGCTCCTTTTCTTATTTCCAAATTATATTTTCTTGATGCGTTTTAATATTCAACTCAAGGCTTTCAAGGAGTGCATCAAGATGAAGCTGATAGAAGGGATTCATGTCGCCGGATTGTTTTGCTACATCGATGGCTTCTAGATAGTCTTGCCGATGTTGCACCCGAATAGTCGTCAGCGGAAAACCATTCTGCAACAAGACCACATTCATCAATAACCGTGCTGTTCGGCCATTACCGTCAATAAACGGATGAATGCTGACAAAGCGATAATGAAGTTCGGCAGCTAAAAGTACCGGATGAAGCGTTGATTCTCGAAGCCACTGCAACAATGCAATAATCTGACGTGGGATCTCTGTCCAGTCACAAAATTCATGAATATGACCAGACTGTTTTTTGATATAGACGGGTTGTTGTCGATATATTCCTGCCCACGAATAGTTAATCCCAGCTAACAAACGTTCATGAATCGATAATATTTCGGCTTCAGAGAGGATATAGGGGGCTTTTCGACTTAGCGTTTGAATATATCGCATGGCCTCAGCATGATTGGTTGCCTCTTGATGTTCGACTAAAGACTTCCCGCTAACCGTTATTTGATTGTTGAGAATCAGTTTAGTTTCATCAAGGGTTAGTGTTGATCCTTCAATGGCATTCGAATGATACGTCATGTCCGTCATAATGTGACGGTTAAAGTGTTGCTCGGTTGACTCATCGAGAACGGGCAGAGCCCCATACTGGGCTTTTAATTGATCTAGGTGACTCAGTTGTTCTTGAATGTTGTTCATCATTCGTTGTTACCTCGTATGCGGTAGAGAGCATATTGAACAATCTGAGGAAGATGACGACGAATCAGTTTCATATCATTCGTCGTATCCTCCTCAAGAAGTCTCTTACACCATGTCCTAAATTTATCAGGGGCTTTTTCAAGGTTTCGACTTATTTGATAGGCCAAAATCGGCTTCCAACGAAGAGACCCCGTTTCCATCATTCTTGAAAAGGTCAGCAAATGACGTCCGAATTGAGTGCTTATTTCATCCACGCTAAACCAAGCCGTGAGTTCATCCATAACAGGTTTAATCAGGTTCGTATAGTCGTCCCAATGTATGGCTTTTCCCCAAAAACAAATGGCATTTTTTCCGTCAAGTTGTTTGGCCTTAAATAGCTCATCATCTGCATTTTTAACAGCTGATAGTATAGGTTGTTTGGGTTTAAATAAACTAATACCAGCACTCAAAGAAATTTTCTTATTGTTATCGGTAAATATTGCAAATTTTTCTCTAAGTGTTTCTGCAAAGTCAAAGACAGTCGTCCATGGGCCAACGATAACAAGATCATCTCCGCCGGCATAAATGAAATAGCAAAGGCTAAAATCCTTCTGGACTAGACTGTCGAGATATCCTGAGAAAAACATATCAAGCAAACGAGAAACACTCATGAATCGTGAAGGAGTATTTGCTTTAGTTAATCCGTCTCGGAAAAGCAAGCCTAAATTATCGACATCAGCTTTAAGAACAGCTAACATTTGAACCTTCGCTTTTTCTGCAATTTCTGCGAAATCGAGAGGACTTCCGTTTTTATCTTTTGGCACATGGTTTGCCATAAACTTTAATGCCAACGGAGCACTAGGATTAAATCTCAATTGCTTAGATTCTCTTTGATCAAAAGAAGGGTTGATAAGAATTGAATAGTTGCTTTTTTCAACTATTCCAATATTAGGAACTCCTATTGATTCAGGAGTAATCTGAAAAAAAATAATGGGGTTATCTTTAACAAGGTCTTTTCCTAGTTGTTCAAGATTTATACAGGATTGACACTTCTTTTCATTTGCAAGTTGGTCTTCTATTAGAACTTCGGGTAATCCGCAGGAATCACAAGCTTTTACTTTTTTATCAAGTGGAAAACATGTATTAACAATATTCCAATTTGAATTTGAATTAAGTATCCAAGCATGAGGTTTTACTTTTTCTTTTTGAAGTAATGAATTAAGTCCAGATAGGGTTTTTTTCCATTTGTCTTCCTTTGCACTGAAAATATCTTGAGAATACGACTCACTCAAAGTGAGGGAAATTGAAATCTCAGCTTTATACTCACGAAATATCGAAAATAATAAAGGGGTTGTCTCCTTTCGAAAAACGGTTTCCTCAATTGAGGAAGGACATAGAATGATGAATTTACCACCCGTGTTTGAAATAATACATGTTCGGTTCAACTGAAATGTCTTTAAAAGTTGAAAAATTAAGTTTTCTTGAAGCGATTGAACCCAAAATGATTTTGCACGAAGCCTTTTTGCTGCCTTTGTTCCTGAAAGATTAAAGATGTAGTTTTGAATTCCAGAGAAATCACCGAGAATAAATTTGAATGGCAACGATTTGTTCTCCGAGAAAAATATTGAAGTAGCAAGTCCCGATGTAAATCTAACGTGATCATAAAGTGAAACGTCTCGTCTCTCTTGATATCGTCGTGACGAGGGCCACATCCAGAGATGCTTGTATAACATTAGATCAAGCCAAGAGAGAAAAGTTTCAAATGAAATCTTCGACTTTTGAGTTGTATTGGATAATGTTGAGAGATCCGATAACATGTCTTTACAACGATTACGCAGTTCTTGAGGGTCTATGGTTTTTAGAAGACAGGGAGATAAGGTTTCAATTATCCTATCTTTTGTGAGTGTATTTGGCTGGAAATTGGTAGAACCTTGATGATTAAAAAGATGAGAAAATGGATTTTCCATCAATTGAATAGAGTTAAATCCAATATCGGAGTCATCGCGTTCTGAAGCGGATATTCTATCTGATTGTCGTAAAATATGAAGTGTAGGAATATTGCATGAACTAACATCCCCGTGATGATTAAGAACAAGAAGCCTAACATCCTCCATGGAAACGTCGTCTAAGGTAAGGATGCCAACGGTTATATTTTCTTCCAAAAACAGGGGATCACTTTTCCCCAAAAAGCAATGGTCAACTATACGGGCAGAAAGCTCTGCATGGTTGCGTTCTTCTTTATCGAAATGAGCCCATGTTAGCGGCTTTCCGATATCATGTAATAATGCAGCGAGTATAAGTGTTTTGTAGTCTTTATTCATGGAGACCCACCATTCGTTTGCACCTATTGTACTCGATAACCCCCGAAGTTGTTAGACCTCTTCCACCCTGACATCGAGTTCGGGGAAACGGTTGCGGATCAAGGCAGCTAAGGGTTCAAGGATGGGGCGTTCGCTGGCATCATGGCCAAGATCGAGAAGGGTTAGACCATGTTCCGCGGCGAGCAGCTCATCATGAAAACTAAACTCAGCGCTGATAAAAAGATCCAGCCCCAGTCGAACAGCATCAGCGACCAGCTTACCGCCACTCCCCCCACTGACACCCACACGAGAAATGATTTTTTTCTCGCCAAGATCACCTTTAAAGATCCCCGAAATGGGCATGGGGAAATCGATTCGGCAAAGGGGATCGATCGTCCCATAACGTCCTAAACCTAATACTTGCCCCGTATTACTTAGAGGGATAAGGTCATACGCGACCTCTTCGTAGGGATGAAGCTCTTTTAGTGTTTCAATGACGGACGGGGTATCCTTTTCCCAAAGGACGGCCTCGAAACGCTTTTCTTTGACAGTAGACATTTCGCCATGATTGCCGCTGTAAGGGGTTGAACCCTCTTCTGGCCTAAACGTCCCTTCGCCTTCAAGGCTGAACGAACACTGGGAGTAGTTGCCGATATGACCTACCTTACCCTGAAGGAATTGCTCACGAAAGCGATCAAACGCCTCCACAGGGACATAGACAATTAGCTTCAAAAGCTTATACTCATGGGTCGGCAAAAGAACCCGACGATCCCGAAGGCCATATACGTCGGCCAATGCATCGCTAACACCCCCTACCGCAACGTCTAAATTGGTATGGGCGCTGTAAACGCTGACATTTTGTTTAATCAGGTTTTGTATCCGTCGACCTAAAGGGGTCGAAACATCGATGGACCGCAAAGGACGATAGATCAAGGGATGGTGGGTTATGATCAAGGACGCATTTAGGTTCAGGGCTTGTTGCAAGGCCCTATCCGTTAAGGTCAATGCCACAAATACCCGCTGAATGTCCTCGGATATGTGGCCGACCTGTAAGCCGACATTATCGCCTTCTAAGGCTGTGTTTAGAGGAAAGACCGCCTCTAAATGTTTTATAATATCGCTAATAATCACTGGGGATTAAGCTAGAAGGTTGGGGATCTTTTCGGATTGAACACGGCGAATAAGATTTTGGCGAATACCAACCAGAAAATCTTGCCGTGTCCGGTCGGGAAGCTGATTGATAATAACTTGACTGGTCATTTGAAAAGCAGGCTCTGATTTGGGCTTCGCTTGATTAAACATAAAACCTAACTGATTCATGTTCTCGGGATGCTTAACGATCAATCTCACCGGACTAACCACAGTCGAGCCGACTTGGGCACGACGTTTATCTTGTGCTTCTCGTTGTTCGTATTCCGTAATGAGGGTTTTACCATGCTCCGTAACATGGAACTGGTAATCGGACATCATCTTCCCTTTTTTGTCCACATGGATGATCCCCATATAATTGAGTGTCTTAAAAAGGAAAACAAAGACGAATTGCTTATTGGTAAACACATCTCCCTTTGTATAGTAATACTTGGAGGGATTGTTATAGTCACGAAAGAAAGCATAGCGTTTGGCTAATACAATTTGGAGCGATTCAAAGACAAGGCGCTCCTCATTCATGTGGACGGCCAACGTCTTGATAATGGATTTTCGTTTATTGATCACTTCGTAGTCGTTATTGGCAAAAACGGTATTAAAAACAAGCGGTGATTTGTAGTACTCATTATAGTCACGGGTAAAAAATAAAAACTTGAAAAGATTGCGTGCCAAGAAGCCCTGTTTGTCGACTTTGTCCGCAACGGCTTCGTTTACTCGCCAAATCTTTTGCTCAACTTGAATAAACTTCGTCACCATTAAAAACAGGGACAAATAATTAGCAAAATCCTTAGGAACTTTATGCTCAAGTGAGAGAAGTTTCACGCGGGCTTTTAGGGTGCTTCGTTTGTGAGAGATCTCAATGTCATTGGTGCGAATAATATCAAGATAGTCTTTAACAAACGCAATGACTTTCTCTTGTTCGACTGGATGCGCTTCGGCCATCGACGTCACCAATCCCTCTCATGTAATCTCCCCCGAGATGGACGGTATTGTAGCCTAGGTTTGAGGCAAAGGAAAGGGGGTATTTTCCAACGATTTTATTCGTTGTTTTTAAGTTTTATCGCGGACACAAGAGCCTGCAACCCTTGCAATATATGAACGTTTGAAGAATAGTCCGTTTTGGACATCAGCTGGCCGATATCGGCCACAGAACGATGAATGTCGCCCTCACGTCTGGGTTGAAAAACGACGTTTGGAGCTTGATTTTCTATCATATACAGATGGTGGACTAGCTCTAACAAAGAGGTTTCTTGGGCCGTTCCAACATTAAACACATTAAAGCCCCCCCCTACCCGCTGAACCGATCGGTTGGCTTGAACCACATCGGCGACATTTACAAAATCACGTGTTTGCCCCCCATCACCAAAGATCGTCAGAGGGAGGTCGTTCAGGATACGGTCTACAAAGATAGATATCACTCCTGAGTACTCACTTTGAGGATCTTGCTGCGGTCCATATACATTGAAATATCGTAAAGCCGTAAACCGGACGCCACTCTTCTTTGCCAGACGAGCCGCATCCTTCTCGTTCTGCCATTTTTGAAAACCATAGGGAGAGAGCGGGGTCGGCTCGAAGGTCTCACGCTTGGGGAGTCGAGGATCTTCACCATAAACAGCAGCCGAAGAGGCAAAAACAATCTGTTCCGAACCCACATGAACGGCCAACTCGAAAACATGCTTAGCCCCTTGGTCGTTTACCGCCGATGTCCGCACCGGATCGTGGATCGATTTCTGGACGCTAGCGATCGCCGCCTCATGATAAACCAAGCTCGGTCGCTCGGATTCGAAGAGATGGGCCAAGGCCAATTCGTCTACAATGTCCACTTCAAAAAGATGACAATTGGGATGAGACGGAAGGTTCGAGGATTTGCCTGTTGAAAGATCATCGACGACCACGACACGGTGTCCATCAAGAAGAAGCGCCTTAACGAGGTGAGAGCCAATAAACCCAGCTCCTCCTGTTACGATAATATTTTTCATCTTAAATGCTCTAAGAGAGTTTGGCCAAATAACGATGCGGAACGGGGACCATCTGCCGTGATAAAAGGGAGACTGACTTCGACTGGCGCGGCCGTATAGATAGCCCCCCACTTGACGAGGACGTCCGAATCACCCGGAAAAATGGTGGACTTCACACCCTTCATGAGACCGGACTCGGCTAATAACTGCGGAGCCATACAAATGGCCGTCAATAATTTTCCTTTATCGAAGGCATCATGAATGATCGACTGAAGGCGCGCATCCCCTATATAGGTATATCCGCCCGGACCACCGACTAAAAAAAGTGCATCATAATCGGACATGTCCAAATCAGAAAGGGTTTTATCTACCTGCCAAGAACCGCCCATTTTCCCCATAGCGACACCGGTTTGAGAGGAAAAGACATCCACGCCTACTCCACCCTGTATTAAAACATGGCAAGGATCGAACAGTTCTTCATCTCGAAATTTATCGAAAGCGATAACAGCGGCCACTCTCTTCATGAGGTCAATCGATGTTTGAGCGACTTGCGATAACGAAACTCGTTGGCCACTTCGATGATAACAATACGCATAACGGACACAAAGGGTACGACCAACAACATCGCGAACAAGCCACCTATCGCCCCCCCGATCATGATGGCCAGCATAACAACCAACGGGTGGAGATCCACGCTGTTACCCACGACCACGGGATTGATCAATAAATTATCAATAAGCTGAACCACCACAAACATAACAACGATCCCGACCATTAAGCTAGGCACCATCCCCTTATCAATGACCGTCACAATGAGCGCAGGGATCATCCCCATCACAGGGCCAAAGTAAGGAATAAGATTGGCGACACCCGCCAACATCCCAATAAGAAGGAAATACTTAACCCCCATAAACCATAGGCCAACCGACGACAAAATGCCACAGATCAGCGCATCCATCGCTTGGCCACGGATATAGTTCCCGAGCTGTCTGTACATTCGATAGGCGAGGTTCCGGTACATCTCATAATAGGTATTCGGAATCAGCTCATACAGTTTTTTCTTAAGAAGAGGACCATCCTTTAACAGAAAAAAGGTGACAAAGGGCACCAAAATGATGTTCATGGCAATATTAGCGATGGCCTTAATAATGAGCGGAATATTTCGCAGCCCCCCACTAAACGCATGGACGGGATTGACCATCGACAGGAGGTCGTAATCTTTGATGGGCAAAGCCGGAAACCACTGTTGTAAACGGGCCAAAAGCTGGACAGAGAAGCCTTGGACATAGCCCATATACGTGGGGAGTTGCGTTTGAATGAGACTGATCTCTTTGACCATCAACGGGATCATCACCCAAAGCCCTGCCCCTAATGAACCGAAGAAACTTAAATAGAGAAATGCCACCGAGGTTGTCCGGCTTAATCGAAAGCGATGAGCGATAAGCCCGATCAACGGATTTAAGAGATAGGCAATGATAACCGAGATCACGAGGGGGAAAAAGATCTCCCAAAGCATCACAACGACAGAACCGATTAGCCCCAATACAACAAATAGACCCAACAGATCACGCGCTAACACCCAATTCGATTTGACAGGCGCGCTCATTGGGGCGGGATCCGTTTACAGGTCTCGAAATATAGTTCATTGTTTTTACGAAGTCGTTCACTTAAGACGACCCCGATATTCCATAAGACGCGGCTGGCAATATCAGGATATTCTTGGACAAGCTTGAGTAGATCGCCTCGAAAGAAGCTCAATACCTCGAGCTTTTCGGTCGCCGCAACAGCACTGGCTGATCGAGCGGACTCATCCAGCAACGCCATTTCTCCAAAAAAATCCCCCTCACCCAAGGTGGTAAGCTCTTTGGCACGTTCCGGCGAGGACTCCATTTGAATTCTGACACGACCGACCAAAACGATATACATCCCCGCGCCCGGTTCTCTTTGAGAAAAGACATACTCCCCATCGACAAACTTCCGAGTCACCATATATCGCTCGACCTTTTTTAATTCACGATCAGACAATCCCTCAAAAACGGGAACCCCTCGCAACACATCGAGTATCGTTTTATTGACGGGGCGAAACCAATTACTCCAAACAGCATCCATCATAGTAAACTCCTTTTCATCCCTTCAAAAATAAACCATAAAATAAACAACAGGCAATATTCCAACCCAAATCGTCGAGCATCATAAACCGATCGACGTTGATCTCGCCATCCATGAAAAATAATCGCGACAAGAACTAGCGGACGCCAAGCGGTCAGCAGTAAGCCAAAAACAAACAAGCGATAGAGCATTTGTTTCCATTGATAATCAAGCCTCTTTATCGAGGGATCGATGACTCGGTCATAATAATACAATAACACCGACACGGCGTAGGCAACATATATACTGAGGAACAAGGCGATACACCCGAGCATCACATCGGCGGCATATCCTTCAGGTGAATGGATCGGCAGCCAATAAACCGTCATAATAACGGCGATATGGGCGATCTGGTCAAAGATAAAGGCTTTGATCTCAGCCTGAATCGTGGTGGCTTTGATAACGATCTTTGTCTTGTCTATCACAAAATGCGCCAAGGTCGCAAACATCAACCATGCGATAAAAAAAGGACTCTGAAGGATCAAGGGGGCGGTTAGCACGATAGCCGTGGCCGAAAAGATCAGGACATGGACGGCTATACCCCAGTTGCTTCTGACCTTCCATTGGTAGAGGCGACCGGTCTGAAAAATAAAATCAGCCAAAGCATGAGATAAAAGCAGTAATATAAAAAGAGAGGTCATACTACCGCTCTATCATACTCATTTAAAGAACGGTAAGCAATGCAACGTCACTCAGGTTCGCATGATCGGCAACGGTGATCTTTATTTTATATTTACCCTGCAACGAAGGGCTTACAAGGAATGCCGAGGCAATCCCCGATTTATTCGTATGTACGGATAAACCCTGAAGCTGCCCTCGGTGAGCGGGATTAGTGGACTCGATATCAAAATGGACAACGGCATCTCCGATCGGCGCCCCTGCCCTATTCAAAACACGGACACGAATGGCCTGAGGCAGTTGGCGACCGGGGTATACTTTTTGATCCCGACCGCTCAATATTTGGAACTGACTCACATCATTGGAGAGTATCTTGTAATAGAAGGACTGCTTGTCTTTTTTGCCTTGACGCAAGAAGAAGGCCTTCAGTTCGCGAACGCCCGGCTCCCTATCGACCACCAAATTAAAGACAGCGAAACCTTGATTGTTGGTTTTTGTAACGGTGTTCAAGAATCGTGAATCCGAACCTTGTTTGACCTGATAGATCCAATTCACATCTTGTCCAAACACAGGGTTTCCGAATCGATCTTTCATCGACAAGGTAAAATCGGTAGGCGCCTGACCACCCGCGCGGATCAATTGATTATCGCCCGTAACGATCACGACCTCAGCGACATCCGCCGGAGCAACGTCAAAGGTAACCCACTTTCCGATATCTGACCAATCGCTGGGGTAAATATGGCTCCAATACCGCCCCATTTTCTTGGGTGCGACAAGGGAGAACCGGCCTTCGCCCCCTGCCTTCGACTCGCTCTCAACACTTAACAAGGTCGTCGATCTGGCTTGGTCATAAATATCTAAATTCATTTTGACATTGGACAGCGCATTTCCGTAAGCATCAACGACCTGACAAGGGAATTCTTGACGAAGTGTGGCACCCGCTCTTGCCCGAAGGCCTTGATCTTCGCCCATCCAACGCAAAGACCCCACAACGGATTCATGGACACGAAGGGCTGTTTCAGCTTTCACGCGGCCCTGACCATCTGTGACGATGAGTTTGTAGCTTGCCGCACTCTTGGGCATCAAGACGACCAGTCTCGCATATCCTGACGCGCCAACCTTAGCTTTCATATTCGCTTCGCCCACCCCATAACTTAAGATCTCGCCAACAGCGGGATTCCCGAAGGCGTCGAGAGCTCTGACCATAAACCCTCTTGTCATCGACCCTGCGACGAAACTACGCTGTTTGGGAGGACGTATAGACAACGACTCGGTCCGTCCAGCAACCGCCTTGACCGTAAACCGCGTATCCTGATTCATCATCTTGACTTGATAGACATATTCACCCGCCGTTTTACCCAATAACGGGAAGAAGTAAACAACCCCTTGCCGATTGGTTTTCTGACGAAGGCCCTTTTGGTGTTTAAGTTCATTCGCGGGGGCGAGCAACGGCGTAACGTCCAGTGGGATGCCCGACATGCCAAATCCTTTTTGGTCGATAAGCAAAAGTCGAACCGGTCGATCGATCTTTTGGCCGACCACCGCTTGAATCGACTCGGGGAGAACAACCAAGCGAGAAACACCCGAGGGAACAACGTCGACTTTGATCCATGTCATGATCGTGTCTTTGCCATTGTAGTATTTGGCTTTGACATTGATCTCATCTTTTTGATCGCTCGCCACAAAATTAAACGTCACCTGCCCCATTTTATTCGTCACTCTGGATAGTTTTTGTTGATAGGTAACCCCTGAGCGGATCACCATATACTCGAGATCAATCGATTTGCTTGCGAGCACACGACCGTATTGGTCACGCAAAACAAGGTCAATATCAGCGGGCAACATCTTGCCGACCATCACCTTGACCACCGGCGAACTGGCTAAGTAGAGATTCATCATCGACGGTTCTTTGGGATAGAGATCAAAGTTGACCTGTTGTCCTGCCACCTCTGCCAACGGATGCACGACCTTTAGGGAGGTTTTTCTCGTCCCGACCTTTGCCGCCGCATAGCCTTGGTCATCCGTTTCAGGTTCGGCTTCATCCCAAACGACGTCTGGATCGCCCATCCATTTAACAGGCAATCCTGCAATAGGATTACCCAATGTATCCGTTGCGCGAACTCGAAGCGGGATCGACGCCAGTTTTCCCCAATAGGCCGATTGGGCGTTACCTGAAATCCGAGAAACCGACGCCACATTACCCGGCTGAACCGATATCGTAAATCCCACATCGGAGTCAGGAAGCTTCTCGGAGCTGACCAACAACGAATACTCCCCTGTCCGCTTTAAAGTATTCAGACGGATCGAGGCCATTCCTTTTCGATTGGTTCGAATTTCCTTCTCGACGATCGCTTCTTGTTGGTCATCTTGTAAGGTAAACGCCACCACAATATTGGGGACAGGATTATCAAAATGATCGGTAACTTTGACCACGAAGGGCTTCTTTAAGGGAGTGCCCACAATGATCTGCTGATCTTCCTCCCCAAGCGGAATCATATTCTCAGGGTTGACCGCGAGGCTTTGCATATTATAGTTCAGGCGACGGGCCGTCCCGACCAAATGCGCTTGAACCCAATAACTGCGAGCCATATCATCCATTCGATAGTCCATCTTTAAATATCCCTTACGATCCGTACGGGCCTCCAAAAACTTGACCGATTCCGTCACACCCGGTAACAGGGTATACCAATCTACTTTGGCAAAAGGAACGGGGTTCTGGAAACGATCGTAGACCTTGACCTGAAAAGCGTCCTTCATCAAGGTCCCAATGGGAGCGACATAGGTCAATTGGTCCTTCAGGCTAACGATCTGGACCGGTTTTGTCGGCATCGCATCGATCCGAGCATGGAATTTTTGACCACTACAAAGAAAGTAAAAATGATAGACCGACGTCTCTCGACCGGTTTGCAACCGGACACTAAACTGTCCAAGGGCGTTAGTGGTCAGCCTGTCGGGGCTTAATAAAATATAGTCCGTTGGAACCGTGGACTTAAGCTGGACATTGACCGCTCGCCCCGCCGCAGGCGCTCCTTGAAAATCGAGGCAGACAAAATCGAGCGTGACTCCCTCAGCGACCCCTATTCGTTGCCGAGGAAGCTTCATCAGAAGAGACAACTTCAAAATACGTCGCTCATTCGGTCCGTCGACGAAGAAATAATGACTCCCCTGAACCGTGGATCGCAAAGCTTGCCCCGAATACCAAACGACATCTTGCCCCAAAGCAATAACAAACTGGATCAGGAACTGCCCACCATGGAACAGAGCGCGCCCTCCATTCCATATCACATATTGGAAAGTAGAAACGATCACTCGCCCAATCAACCAAAGGATCTTCGCCGTTCCTACCACCACAAAAGAAAGCCCCTTATAGGCCATCTTTGCTAACTCAATCACGGCATGCACGATCGAGGCACTCACATTTTTCGTCACCTGCCACACGGCGCCTCGATGATCCATCGCAGCGCTGACCAGCCATAAAACGCCTCTCGCTAGCCCAGTGGCACACCAAACGATGGCTTTCCAAATCCCACTCGCCACCCAAATCACCACCTTCCCAACTACGTGGAACGAGCGAACCACGTAGGGCATAACCGTATGACTGAGTTGACTCATCCCAGCGGTAGACGCCACAAAAAACGACGCTAACTTCTCGGTCGGCGGGGCTTTTTGATAAACGAGATCGAGGTAAAGTTGCTTCTCTCCTTTTAATATGAAGTTGGACTCATACGTGCTTTGTTCGGTGAGGAGTTGTTGATTGCTATTAATGGCAAAACGCGGAACGGCAACCGGAAAAGATGACCGGATATATACCGACTCGACTTGATCCCCACTTGTCGTAACCATAGAAAAAGCCACGGTCATCTGTCGATTCTCTTTATTGATGATCGTCAATTCATTATGCGTGGGCCGCGAGAGCTTTACTTCATCCACAACGGCCCCCTCGTTTGTTTGCGAAATAAGCAGAGGGTGTTGGTTGAAGTTGACCTCTTTTAACGAAAAAGAGTCCCCCGTTAAGGAAAGGCTTTGACTCTCGGTGTTAATCCCTAGCGTCCATTTGGCCGGAGCCTTTTGGTTATCCATCAGATAGATGCCTATAGGCAACACGATCATTAAGACAACATAGAGGATAATCATAACCTTGATGATGGTCTTCTTACTCATTAGCGACATTGTACCCTTGAGGGTTTATCGGAACAAGATTTTAAACGTTTTAGTATATAATAAGGTCTATGAGCCCTCCTAAACAAAAAGTTTTAGACCGACTCCTCTTGATGGAGCTTGTCGCGGATAAAGACGAGGCACTTGCTCAGGTCTTAAGCGGGAACGTCGTATCTGACAAAAAACGCTTCTCGTCGCTCCACGATTGGGTCGAAGCAGACGACGTTCTTCGACTTAAAACGCCGAAACGACAATATGTTAGTCGCGGTGGCGAAAAGCTAGCCTCGGTCTTTGGCGATTTCGGCCTACCTATGGAGCATCTTGTCGGGCTCGATGCGGGGGCGTCAACAGGGGGGTTTACCGACTTCTGCCTTCAACAAGGGGCAGCAGGGATGATATCGGTCGATGTCAGCTATGGCATGCTCGCTCACTCGCTGCGTATCGACCCGCGTGTTGTCGCCGTCGAGCGCACGAATATTCGGAAATTATCGGCCAACAAACTCAATACACTCCTGACCAAGCTACAAAAGCATGCGCCCGCCCCGCTTCAGGCACCCGTAGACTTCATTGTGGGGGATCTGTCATTCATCTCGATCCGACAGGTGCTCCCGTCTCTTCTGAATTTCCTAAAGCCAGGGGGGTGGATGATCTTATTGATAAAACCTCAATTTGAAGCCCGCTCAGAGCAAATTCCTGAAGGGGGTGTCATTCTCGACCCTGCCCTTCGAGAGCAGATCGTCGATTCGGTGGAAGATTCGGCAAAACATCTTCCGCTCGAAACCCTTGGCATTATTCCATCGGGGCTAACAGGGCGTGAGGGGAATCAGGAGTACTTCTGGGGGATAAAATCCCTCAAATATTAGGAGTTTGTTGAGGAGAGTTTGTCGCGGATCTCGGTCAGCAACTCGTTTGTTTTACTGGTATTCTCTTCAAGTCCGATAAAAAGAATAATGGTCTCGGCCAAGGCCTTGAGGACCACAAACCCAATAACACCTACAAGCACGTTATAGATTAGATCCATTAAAGAGGCTTTAGGAAAAAAGATCACCACGCTAACAAGACTGCTGACCAAAGCGACAAGGGCCAGAATATCCACAAACAAAGCGATCAAATAGAGGGCACTGTATTGAGCGTTAAGCCGATGGTAGTGAAAAAACTTGCGCCATTTGCTCGTCCATCGAACAACGCGTTGAACGACATCCGCCTCGAAGGAATGACCACAAACACAGTGGGTCGCCTTTTCATTGGGTTCTATCGTATTACACTTTGGGCATATCTGAGGCATAACCAAATCTTACCATGATTTAGGCGAAAAAAAGGAGGATTTTCTCGCTTAACGTAATGTCCTCTTTAAAAGAACAATAAAAACGCACCCGAGACCAAAACGCCTGTTTTGTATCCGCCCTTATCAACGATCGACTTTTCCATCCCAACTTCTAGATCGACATACGCGTTTGGAATAAGACTTAGACCTACTCCTCCGGCGGCCGCTAGAAAATACATAATCGACTGAGCCGTAAGGGAATCATTAGGGCCTTTATTAATAGCAGCCAATACTAGCGATACCCCTGCAAGGGGCAGCCCTAACGTTGCTGCAGTTGCTTCGACCCCGACCACCCCTTGAATAACATTAGTCGACTCTTTGGTCGTTGAGTTCTCGACCTTTTTCTGTCCAAAACCCACCCCTGTATAAAGGTTCATATGTCGTGACAGTAAGACATAGTCCGATAGTTCATAGATCGTTCGGAATAGAAAGCTTTCGTTAATATCACCTGGCGAGCTATTTGTCCAACCTATGAGCTGGAACCCCAATCGGTCGAAGGCATAATACTTAAAGTTCAATCCCGAAGTGCTATCCGAGACATAGGCGCCCACGGCAAAGTTCCCGCGTGCATCCCTGACTCGTTGAGCCTCTACCTTCGACGACCCGACATTGGGGACTGAGGATAAGGGCGCATCTACAAAATATGTAGTATTGACGGTTTTGACCTCATCGCTATCGATCCGAAGGGGTTGGGAATAGATCACCTCTTTATTTAGAACGACCTTAATAAAATGCTCACCTCGTAGCACCTCATATCCCGAGACATTTCCCTTTCCAGCCAAAACTCCATCAATATAGACCTCTGTATTAGGATTATCATTCAGTACGTTAAGTTGAACGCCAAAAGAACAAGCGACCAACGATAACATGACGATATTATTGAGCCATTTTTTCATTTATTATCTCCTTGAGTGGATTACCTCCCTAGCATATCGAATAAATTGAGCGTGTCAATGGGGTTTAGTTCATCTTTGGGACTGAGCGGAGTTGAACAGAGTCGAAGTTGGTCGGGGCGAGAGGGTGGTCCTCGGCTTCGACTTCGCTCAGCCTGTGGTGCACCTGCTAAATTCACCTTCGCGATGCTTGGTTCATTAAGCAGCTAGCTGAACCATGTGTTATCTGATGAACTAT
>CAIWAN010000110.1 GCA_903910705.1 uncultured Candidatus Marinamargulisbacteria bacterium | reverse complement strand
CGGTATTGATTCTGATTCTGCTAATATCATCTGTGCCTCCCGTATTGTTAGGGGGTGCTTGAGAGATTTCGTTAGATCTCGGACATAGCACCAATTCCTGTCAATATGTTGCACACGATGTGGGTATATCCGCCAAAAAATCTCACTGAAAAGTGGGATAAACGCTTGATTTCTCCGATATATTTATATCGAAGATAAATAATGGGGGGCGAATGCGTTGACCATTTCTAGAAAAGTTATTTCCTTGCCGGCGGTTCCACCGATTTATATAGAGAAAGATCATCTGCGAAAAGATACCCCGATCGGCATTATTGGTGGCGCTGGAGTGATCGGAAGTTATATGTTGGTTCTCTTAAGGAGTTTAGGCTACACCAATTTGTATTTCTTGGATCAAGATACTGAAAAAACAACGAAATTTGAAAATGAAAATATAGATATAAAGCGTGTATCTAGAATTGAGTTGACTAAAAATTGCAAGGTAGTTGTTGTTTCTGTTCCGCCCAAACAGTACAAGACTATCTTTGAGGAAATAGAACCCTTATTAAACCCAGAACACACGATTATTCATTGTAATTCGATACAAGAACCTCTGAAGGATTTATTTGAGCGCTTATCTAAAATAACAAAAAATTTATTTGGCATTCACCTAATGGTGGCACCAGATCCAAAGAATCTTGAAATGATTGGTTATAATGTTGCGGTTGTCCCGTTCAAGTCGCAGATTTGCACAAAAGCAATTCTCAATCTGTTTTCAGAGACAAAGGCCAATGTGGTGGCGTTAACCGTTGACCAGCACGATCAGACTTCTTCTGCTATCCAAGCCCTTGTTCACTTGAGCTTATATATGTTTAGGCATATTCAAACGACATTATTTAAGAATGATAACCCCGATGAAGGTTTTATCCAAAGCAACGATCCTCATTCTGCACTTCCTATTATGTTGCTTGCTCGTCTATTGGGTACAAGAAATCATGAAATGTATGGAATGATCCTTATGGACAATCCTTTTGTTGAGCAAATAATTGAAATGTACTTAGGTGTCTTAGCAACTTTGAGGAATACTATTAATCAAGAGGACACTGTAACGTTTGAGAATACGGCAGATATCCTGTCTAAGTATTATGGAAAGGGGCATTTAGATTTAGCAAAGAATAATTTTGAAGTGATTTCGAAGGATGTCAATTTGTTAAACCATGACGAAAATTCGGGGGAATCCCCCAATACCGAACCAATCCCTATACAAATATTGGCAAATTTAAATACTTTTTTGTTTGGTTCGGTATTAAGATATGTTCGAAAAAAATACAAAACGTCTTTACAAGATCTAGAATGTGTTGGTTCGCCTCTTTTTAAGATTTTAGAAATTCAATTAGGGGAGCAATTAGGGGGGGGCGGTTCTTCCTTTTTTAAAGTGCTTCAGAAGAATAAGGACTCAGCTCTTAAGATGTTGGATGCCTATTCTTCTCAATTAAATGACCTGCTACAAGTAGTAAAGAATAAAGATGAGTCAGGGTTTAAGGATTTCTTTAATGAACTTGCGTCATCCTATGGAGATGATTTGCTTTCTGTTGAGGGGGCGAAAGCCGCAAAAGTCATTAAAACCTTTGGAATGCTTCCAACGGGGAAGAAACAAATAGATAAAGCTAACGATGAATTATTAGCAAAAATAGATGATTTAGCTGAAGGGTTGGAAGAAGAGTATAAGCTTTCTGATTATTTAAGTGATAGAGATTTGTTGGCCTCAATTGAGTCAAAGAAAAGTCGAAGAAAAAAAGCAGCAACAGAAAACCACAACGCTTCTAAAAGTCGAGATGAAGTGTCTAGAGAAACAACTGAGGTTGCTTGGGAACGTTATGTAGCATCAGCCATAAAGTTGAAGAATACGATTCAATTGATTATGTATGGTATTGACAGAAATATGAAAAAACAAAAATTAGAGCGAACCAAGTTGTTACTTGTCGAGCTATTAAAAACAATTAACAAGAACCCTTCGAATAAAACGAGTGTTAGTCCGAATGTTTCAAAAATTAAAGGGTTGATTGGGGACTTGAATCAACAATCTTTACAGATAGGGGAGTTCACCTCAAAGCTAGGTGCTGAAGATGCTGCAAAGGTTGAATCCACCCTTCCTTGAGTTTTCGCCGTCCTTGCCGCGAGAGGGTTTACCCTGCAGGAAGGATAAGAGGCGTGGCTCTTATTGACTTGCAGAATACATTTGCCTACAATTGTGTGCAGGTGATAACCATGACAAAAACAGTAACGTTAAGATTAAAAGATGACGAGTATCAAGCCTTCAGCCGTGCTGCGGAAGGCGCACATCGAACATTGTCCAATTATGTAACCTGGGCGACCTTAAGTTATCTTCGCTCGGAGACCACCGTCGATGACCAAGAAATGGGCGAAATCCTCGGTGAATCGACCGATCTACGGAAAGCAGTGAAAAGATAGTTATCGCTAGGGCTTGAGGCTACCCTTCCAAAAACCCTGGGGCTTTTTTGTCGATGGGGATGGGGAGGAGCTCTTTGACCACCACGGTTTTGGCGAGTTTGTCGTGCCACGTTTGGGTTAGTGATTTGGCAACATCAGGATTGACTCCGATGCGTCCCTTTAAAGTCAACTCGAATCTATGTTACAATTCTGCTATGCCAAGTATATCTGTCTTTTTTGGGATTAATGTCCGAATGTTCTATAATGAACATTTTCCTCCTCACTTTCATGTTGAATATGCCGAATATAAGGCTGAGATAAGTATCGAGACACTTGAAGTTCTTGCTGGGAAACTGCCGCCTCGTGTTTTAGCTCTCATTCTGGAATGGGCAAGTCAACATCGTACAGAACTTCGAGAAGATTGGAATCTTTGTCTTGAGAAAAAGAAACTCAACCCTATTCAACCATTGGAGTAAATTTGATGGACTATGATGTTATTGATGTAAAGGCTCCGAACCATCTTCATCTTCAACTTACGTTTCGTGACGGGGTTTGTGGAGATGTGTTTATAAGAAACAGTTTCTTGACGGGTGTATTTTATGAATTAACAAATCCAACCATTTTCTCGACCGTATCCTGTAAAGACGGATTTGTAGCTTGGGGAAATGATGTAGACCTTGCCCCAGAGGTTCTCCATAAACAACTCAAATCTTCAAAAGTTGTCGAGTTAGTTTAATCAACGAAAAGACTGCTATCGCTAAGGCTTGAGGCTACCCTTCCAAAAACCCTGGGGCTTTTTTGTCGACGGGGATGGGGAGGAGCTCTTTGACCACCACGGTTTTGGCGAGTTTGTCGTGCCACGTTTGGGTGTCGGGGTCAAAGAAGGCCCAGAGATAGCCGATGCTGAGCGCGAGTCCGCTGAGGAGTTTAAAGAATACATCCCGCAGGATCATCGTCAGAAACGAGGCGTGATGACCGGTCTTCGCATCGACGACCCGAAGGCGAAAGATATACTTGCCCGGCGTCAAAGCGCGTGAGTAAAACGCGAACATGACGAGGACGCTGCTGACCATGATGGCGATTTTGGTCAGGTTGTCGTTGATGTAGGTGTCGTTTAACGTCAGAATGGCATAGAGAAGCATCCCCGAAATGACATGGGCGTTCACGCGGTCGTAAAGCGAGGCCCTCACCCCTACGCTGGGGTTGGCCATAAAGGCCTGACAGGTCGGGCAAAAAATTCGATCGATATCCGTAACTGAACCACAGACAGGACAATGCATGCCTCAAGGATATATAATAATGCTATGCTCGTCAAAACGTTATTAGGATTTTTCTCGATATTGCGATCTAACGATAATCCGTGGCAGCTCGCGTTGGGGTTTGCCATTGGCGCTTCGTTGGGGCTGATCCCTGCCAAGAGCATCTTGGGTTTGGCGATTTTGGTTCTGTTGTACCTTTTGAATGTTAACCTTGGGCTGGCTTTGATGACGGCCGCTGTCTATAAGATCGTGGGGGCGTTCGCTTCGCCGTTGTTCCATGAAATGGGCCGATATCTCTTGGTGACCCGTGGGGACTTGACTCCCTTTTGGACGACTCTCTACAACCTGCCCGTTATTCCTTGGACGCGCTTTAATAATACCGTGGTGCTCGGCAGCGTGGTGGCGGGGATCGTGCTGCTTTTACCCCATTATTTTGCGATGTTCGCGCTGATCCGAAAATATCAGACGACATGGCGAGGGCATCTGGTGGAACGCTTCGCGCGATACAAGATCATTCAAATTCTACAGGGCTCGAATTGGTTTAATACCGCGGTGGCGGGGATCACCAAACTAGAGGCATGGTATCAAAGGCACGGCAAATGAAGGTATTGAATAAGAAATATGCGATCCTGTTGGTTGTCCTCGTGGTGGCGACCGTCTTGATACGGGTTTATTTCCTTGATGCATGGTTAAAGGCCGGCATTATTGGTGCGGGGCAATCAGCCGTGGGCGCGAAAGTGGAGGTCAAGTCGGCGCATTTGGCTATCCTCTCGGGACATGTTTTGGTGAAAGGGTTAACCGTAGGGGATCGGCTCCATCCCTTTATCAATTTAGCGCAAGCCGAGACGATCGACCTTGATCTTAGCACGCGGGCCTTGCTGTCGGGACAGGTCTTTATCCAGAACGTTCAAGTGAGTGGGCTCGCTTTCGGAATCGCACGAAAGACATCTGCCGCCCTCAAGAAGCCCGTTCCACCCAAAAAGAAAGTAAACCCTCGAAAGCTGACAAAACCTGAACTTGAGGCGCAAAAAGAAGTCAAACAAACCGTGGCGTATTACTCGTGGGAGGCGATACAGTCTCGGCTAGGTTTGAAGGCACTCATGGATACCTCTGCCTTCCAATTTAGCGAGAAATTAAACAAAACCTCGAAAGCGCTTTCTGCTTGGCCCGAGACGTTCCGGTCTCAGATGAATAGTCCGAATGTGGAGGAGCAGGTCGCGCTGATCGCCAAACAGTGGGACGCCCTGCAAAAAGAGGTTCCGACCGACATCTTAAAGGTGCCGGACTATTTAAAGCAAGTCCAGCGATTGCAGGCGGAGGTCGTGTCACTGAATCATCTCGTACAAGATAAAGCACAAAAGATCAACCAAGCCACGCAGTATTGGCAGGGGCAGGTTGCGAACTTGAACCGTCAAGCCGAAAAGGATTTGGCGGCGCTGCAAGATCGGATTAAGCGAGTCCAGTCTATGCCGTCTGGGGCCATCAAGGACATTCTGGGTGACCAATACCTGACCGTTATCGCGAGTATTCAAGATAAAATTAAGATGGTGCAAAGTAAAATTAAACCCAAGAAGCCGGCTTGGTATCAGCGGTTTTGGGTCAAGGGCGACGATATCGTATTCCCCATCTATGAGCATCGTCCGAAATTTTTGATCAAGCATGTCCAGTGTGATGGTGTCTTTGGTCGGCAGGGGGATGCTTTTTTGGGAACGATCGACGAGATCACCCTTCAGCAGGGGATCCGAAATATACCCACAACGATCCTGTTTTGGACAAAAGAGGCCCAGAGTCCGCGTCAGTTTTCTTTGAAGGGTGTGGTGGATCTTCGTCATGGGGTGCGCGTGGCGATGTCGGGGGACGCCAAAGGGCTGAGTGTCGCGAAATCCTACTGGGATACGACGAGTATTCCTTTTGTTGTCGACAAGGGGGCGATGAGGGTTCAAGGTGAGTTGGCGTGGGCAAACAATCAGCTAAGCCTCGCGTCTGATATCCAAGCGGGTGGGCTTGTCTTCTCGAAGACGTCGAGCTTTCGGGAGAACGATCTCTTTCATGAACTGTTAGCCCAAGTGGTCGAAAATACTGCGATGGTGGACTTGAAGGTTCGGTTTCAAAACGGGATATTATCGATGGATTCTAATCTCGATGAGGCCCTGTCGATGGCGATGAATCGGATGATCGATATTGAAAAGCAAAAATGGATGAAGCTTGCCGCTGCCCAATGGGATCAACTGGTTGGCGAGCCCTTGCGTGGGGTCGAGAAACAGTTCCAGCAGGCAAAGTCGGATCTTGATAATCAGTGGACGCGCGAACGTCAAAAGGTCGACGTTCAACTGCGGCAGATCCAGACCGAGATCGATGCGGCAAAAGCCAGTGCCGAAAATCAAGTCAAGCAAGCGGGCAAACAGGCCGAAGAGGCGCTCAGTCAGGCCAAACGAGCCGAAGAAGCCAAAGCCCAAAAAATCATTGACGAACAAAAAGCCGCCGCCCAGAAAGCGCTCGATGAGAAGGTTAAAGGGTTGAAGTTTTAAGCGTTCTTATTTGGTGCGACCTCACCCCAGCCCTCTCATGAAGGAGAGGGAGGAATAATCCATTTCAACGAGGCGAAACATAGGTGGGGCAAGGGATAGATTGTAGAGACGTCTCTACAATTGGCGATGGATTGTGTGCATATTTCCGATTGTTATTTTTGGATGATTCGCATAGATGCCGGCGATGATAATCGGGGTCATGGGGGTGACCATCGTGATGGTAGAGGCGCGATTAATCGCGTCTCTACGGGGGTGCGGGTCGATACGATGG
>CAIWAN010000109.1 GCA_903910705.1 uncultured Candidatus Marinamargulisbacteria bacterium | reverse complement strand
TGAGAAAGACGTGCAATCCATTCAGGAAGACCTGCGGTTGCAAGAAGCCCAGCTACAACAGCTAGAAACTCGCAAGGACAAATTCTTTGATAGCCTCATTTCGGGCCAGTTCAATGCCAAAGAGCGTGACCAGATCCAGCAACAGATCGATACTATGCAACTAAAGGAAAAACAGCAGAAGGCTTATATTGCCAAGCTGACCTTTGACCTGACCCAGAAGCAAGAAGAGGCGATCGACATCAGCCGTTTCAAGGAAATGCTTATTCACTACAAAGCCGATCACGAGCAGTTTTCCCTCAAGGAACACAAAGCGTTTTTGTTCCAACACCTATCAAAGATCGTCTACCACAAAACCCATTTAGATCTACAGTTTAAGGTGTTGCCGTGGACAATCTCGCTCCCTTTGGAGGTGTCCTGAACCACTAACGTGTTCGACTTTTTGATTGATTTGCCAAACGGGAAATACGATACAGGCCTACTCTCATCTGTATCGCAGCCTAGAGCCGTTTGGCTGCCCCACAAGGACTCGAACCTCGAACAACGGTACCAAAAACCGGTGTGTTACCATTACACCATGGGGCAACCTGCAAGGGGTATTATAGGCGAAGTGGCGGCATTGGAAAAGAGGGCGCGTTAATGTGCGTTGGCGGTGACAATGTGTTGATGTGCGTCGATGAGTCGAAGGGGCATGGTGATGCCGATTTTCTCCGCTGAGTAAGTGGCGAGGAGTTTTTGTTGGTCGGCATAGAACTGATCTTCTAACGGCATCGCGGTTCTTGCGAGAAAGCTGAGCCCACTGATGAGCGCGGCGATAAACATCAGCAAAATCAGGGTAAACAAAAGGATGTAGCCTCTCTTCATGGCAAAAGCACACCTCGATAGCCCAAGCTACTTTCGGCGGTGATGCCCCACGCTTCGTGTTTGGGTTCAACAAAAAACGTCGGAATAGCCATGGTTTTGCTGGAAAGTCTGGCTTTGTCATAGGCGTTTATCGCCCCCAGTTCTCGGCCGAGCGCCACCTGAAGTCGCATGTTTTCATGGCCAAGATTAAGACTGAACTGGGTCAGACTAAAGATCGTCGTAAAGAGTATCCCCGAAATAACAAGAGCAATGAGGGTTTCGATAAGGGTAAAGGCCGGCTTCATCGGGTAACCCCCACGAGGCTGACGGTGGTTTGGCCTTTTTCAATCAAATTCACTTGCAGCTGGGTCAGTCCATCGAGTCGAGGGGATCGAAGGATCACGATGTCACCTCGTTGATCGGCATGTTTCCCTTTCAAGTTGGGGTCGCTTAGTGCTTCCAAAAAAAACCGTTTGGTTAAGAAAAATCGGTCGACTCGCGATAAAGTTGCGTTGGCGTTTTGCTCACGAAGAAACCCCAACCAAGGGACGGCAACGACAGCTAAGATGAACATAGCGATAATGGCCTCGAGCAGAAGATATCCGCGTTTAGAACCCGCCACGATGAATAACCCCCGTCATCCTAAACAAGGGCAATAGAAAGGCCATCGCGATAAACAGGACAAAGATCCCGATCAAAATGATCGAAGCGGGGCCGATAATGGCAAGGAATCGTTTAAGGGTCGCATCAAGTTGATCGCTCATGTATTCGGTGAGTTGCATGAGGATGGTATGCAGTTCGGCACTTTCTTCGCCCGCCATCATCATTCGGATAACAAGTGGCGGAAAGAACCCTGTTTTACTAAAGGCGACTGACAAACGTTCCCCCTCGATGAGATCTCGCATTACATTTTCAATTAAGGTCTTGATGTAGGTGTTCGAGATCGATTCGTGAGTGAGCTGCAGACTCTTGATGACCGTCAATCCAGAGCCGTGTAACGACCCGATGTTTGATAATAGATTCATAATCATGTAGTGGTAGCGAAAGGTGCCGAATAAAGGGATCTCGAATTGCCATTTGGCCCACCAACGTTTTAATTGAGGCCGATAAAGAATGCCAAGGACAATCGCAACGACGCCCATACCGAGCAGCGTTTTCCATCCCCATGTGACAAGACCGTGTTGAAGGGCGAACAGGATCCGTGTGGGGAGCGGGAGTCGAATTCCGGCATCGGTATAGATCATCGCAAAGTTAGGCAAGAGATTTAAAAGTACCCACAGCAAAACGGTCGTCCCTAGAACAATGAGGGTAATGGGGTAGGCCAAGGCGTTTTGAAGGTTTCGGTTCCAGTCGATCTGGTCGTTGAGTTGCTTCGCTGCTTTTTCGAGTGAGTTCAACAGAGAGCCTTCGTTTTCGCCGACATGGATCAAATTCGCGATGTAGAGGGATACCCCTGCCTTTTCGTGAAGTGTCCGTGAAAAGGATTCCCCTTCCCGAAGATCGTCGAGAATCATTCTTAACGGTTTTTTGAGTTTATGACTGCCTACATCCGAGGCGATGAGTTCAATCGCCGGATAAAGCGAAACGCCTCTTCGCATGATGTAGTGAAGTTGTTTAAAAAAGAACGCGAGTTCTAGTTTACTGAACAACGCGGAGGACCTCTTCGACGGTTGTCAGGTTGTTGTTTACTTTGGCCATTCCATCATCGAGAAGCGAGGTAAAACAGTTCTCCTCTCGGCTTTCTCGGATCTCGAGTTCCGAAAACCGCTGACGGTTAATGAGTTCTTTGGTGTGGTCGTTCATGACAAGCAGCTCAAAAAGCCCTGTCCGCCCTTTGTACCCCGTGTTGCGGCAGCGATTACACCCCGTGCCTTTTAAATATTGACCCTCAGTGCCTAGCCCCACCTTATGGAGAAGGTCGGGGTCGGGGATATAGACATCTCGACAATCGGGGCACACTTTGCGAACCAGTCGTTGAGACAACACCCCGAGCAAGGTAGACGAGATCAAGTACGGCTCGATACCCATGTCGATAAGGCGGACAATCGAGGAGGCCGTATCGTTGGTGTGAAGGGTCGAAAAAACGAGATGCCCTGTCAAGGCAGCTTGGAAGGCAATTTGTGCCGTTTCTTGGTCGCGGATCTCGCCGATGAGAATGATGTCAGGGTCTTGTCGAAGGAGCGATCGAAGGCCGCGGGCAAAGGTCAGGCCGGCCTTGGGGTTGACTTCGCTCTGGTTAATGAGGGGGATATGATATTCGATGGGGTCTTCGATGGTGACGATGTTGCGTTCGATGCTGCGAAGTTGGTTCAGCGCGGCGTAGAGCGTGGTTGTTTTCCCGCTTCCGGTTGGGCCGGTGACCAAGAAGATCCCATGATTCTTGCCGGTCAGTTTTTTGATGGTCTGCTTCATGTCGCCGGACATACCGAGATGGTCGAGGTCAAAGATCATGCTGTCTTGGTCAAGGATACGCAGGACGATCTTTTCACCATAAAGCATCGGGTAGCTCGAGACGCGGATATCGATGACTTTACTTTCGGTTTGGATACGAAAACTGCCATCGAGAGGGAGTCGTTTTTCGACAATGTCCATTTTGGCCAAGATCTTGATGCTTGAGGTCAGTGCCTGACAAAGATTGGCGGGGAGTGTCCATATTTTGTGAAGGACACCGTCTAATCGAAAACGGACATCGAGGCCTTTTTCGCGAGGTTCAAGGTGGATATCCGACGCGTTGTCATTAATCGCGGCGCTGATGATGAGATAGGTCAGTCGATTGATGGGGCCGAGATTTTCGTTGTGGCGAAAGATGCCGCCTTCATCAAGGATTTGGAGGGTATCAAGGGGTTGATGATGAAGATTCTGGATCAGTTCTTGGATCGTGGTTTCGGTGCCGAGCCATTTGTTGATCGTGTAATTGAGCTCGGACAAGGTGACCACGACGGGTTCGACGCGAAGCTGTGTAAACGACTCGACCTCTTGGGTCGCGCGGACATCGAGCGGGTCGACCATAGCGAGGACGATTGAATCGAGGACCTTAAAAAGAGGGAATACCCGAAACTCTCGGATCATCGATTCGGGGATAAGGTGAATGACGGTTTTGTCCGTTTTTTTGCTGGACAAGTTAATCATGGGAATGTTGAGGTATTGGGCAAGAAAAAGGGCAAGCTCCGTCTCATCGAGGTATTGGTTGCGGGTTAAAACGGCGATGAACGACTCTTCCTGAATAACCATTTTCGACTGAATATCAGCGATCTGTTCGGCACTGAGAAGGCCTTTGTCGAGTAGGGTATCCGCAAGGGTTTTAGCCACCTCTATATATTGCTACGCAATGGTCGCTTTGGCAATTCATTGCTTCAAAATCAAAGAAACACAATATGACGATATATCGATGTGGCTCAATAACGAGAAGGCTCTTAGCCATTCTATCTCAATTATTTTCGGGGGGGGGGGTAACTTTTTTGAAATTTTCATTTTTTCCCGCCGAGATATTCACTGTATGTGGTAATCGGGATGTGTTGGTTTGAGCGGTATTTATAACCATAGAATAAGGAGCTAAATAAATGAAAAATAAAATAATTGGACTCACAACAGGTGTAAGTAAAGACAAAACGGTATCCGCAATTAGAAACAGTCGGATTCTAGGTGGAATGCATGTGGATGACAATCTTGGAATAGGCAGCGCCTTACTAGCACAAGGAGTCATTCCTGAATACACAGATCTAGATGCTTTGTCAGAAACCCTAGAAAATGATCCCCACGCTATTGTCGCCTTTGGATTAAAAGACAATAAAATAGACGCTGCAGAGAAAGCAGCGACCTCGGGAGCAAAAATCCTAATTGCATCCCATGTGGTGTCTGAGGAACTTATCGAAACCATTAGAGCTAAACATCCATCCATAGTGATAATTTCAGGGGCAAGCAACGAGGCGGAAGCACTTGAAGCCATTAATAATAGGGGCGATGGAATCAAAATAAAGCCATGGGGAAAATCTGCAGATCAATTGAATAAATGTTCAGCGTCAATTATTATTTCCCCTCAGCGTCAATTAGAATTCCCTATTTTGTAGCGGCAAAAACCGTCATTGTTATGCACGTTTCTGCCCCTATTTTTATCCATACTCCTTTCGCATAATCGCCGATACTTTCTCTG
>CAIWAN010000108.1 GCA_903910705.1 uncultured Candidatus Marinamargulisbacteria bacterium | reverse complement strand
AGGTGGGAATTCTAATTGTCGCTCATCATTTGTCCAATAAACGGCCGTATTGGTTTATTTTGACTTAACAGGTTCACCAGTTTAAGGCAATAAAACATGAAATAATTGTTTTAGCTATTCGATACATTAATTAAAGAGGTAAAGAATAACCTGTTTCAAGCAAGAACTTAAAACATTTGTATAAAGGAAACCTAATGGGAAATAAGTTGATCGCAATTAGAAAAGAAAATATTCCAGACGAGAATAACCTTATAATCGAAATTAATCTTAATGCTGAATGGAAGTTATTTCCTGACTTGCCCGAATACACATATTGGGCTCCTCAGACTCATATTATTGAAAAGACAAGCAACAAAGATAATCGCATCCCATTATATGCGATGAATGGCTTGAGTAGAGAGTTCTCAACAGTAACAATAACATTTCTTATTGGAAATAATATAATATATCAAACCTTACCAAGTATAATTGGAGAATCTTTTATAAAATTCATAAAATCTGGAATTCCCGATGAATACAATTGCGTTGACTTTGTACATCAATTATTTAACAAATGGACAGGACTACATATATTTTCTCAAAGAAGCTGGAACATTCACAAGGTTTCCAGTGAGCAAGAATTAGAACCTGGTGATGTAATATTAATGGCTAGAGATAAAGAAATTAAGGAAGAATCCCATTTTGCTTTTTATTTTGGCTATGGTCAATATATATCATTGTGGAGTAGAAAGCCACTCATTGTATCAGGGCTTGGAGATATGCAAAATTACTACCGGTCAAAATACTTCTGCCGGCTCACTCCTAAATAAGATTCCGGCATTAATCGGTATTAAAAAAGGAATACAATTTTGCCCAAGAAGTCAGATAATAATTTCAACCTTCCAATCCATTTTTTCTAACTTAATAGATAAGTCCCATCTCAAATAACATTGAAAAGGGCGCCATCACCCTAAATGGTTGTCACCGGATCGATGTCGATATGGACGCGAGTACCGGAGGTGGGGCGCTGCACATAGGCGAGAAGTTGTTGTTTCATGTTCGACACATCCACATGAGGATCCCACGCTAAAAGTAAATTCCAACGATATCGCCCTCCAATCCGGTGGATCAAGGCTTGCGAAGCGGGATATAAGACAGGATCGGGGCGAAGTTGTCGCAACATTTGCTCGATCTTTTCAATTTCTTTTTGGGATTTACTGTCTTCTTTAGCATCAACACTGATCCGAGCCATACGTCGAAAGGGCGGGAACCCTGCCATTTTCCGAAGCTTCATTTCTTCCTTATAGAACAACTGTCGATTGCCTTTAACAACCGACTCGATGACATAATGATGAGGGTGATACGTCTGAATCAAAACATGCCCTTCTTTTTGCCCCCGCCCTGCTCGTCCCGACACCTGAACCAGTAGATCATACGTTTGCTCAGTAGAGAAAATATCAGGAAAAAAAAGTGCTTGATCGGCATCGACGATACCCACCAAAGAAACGCCCGGAAAGTGATGCCCTTTGGCGATCATTTGAGTCCCAATGAGGATATCGATCTGATTTAGCCCGAAAGCCTCATAGGTTTGGACGCCCCGATCTTTTGACTGGACCACATCACGGTCAAGGCGCCCTATTCGAGCGTAGGGAAAGGTCTTTTTAACTTCTGTCTCTAACGATTGGATACCTTTGCCCGATTTTTTTAGTTTCGATGAGCCACAGGAGGCACAAACCAACGGCATCTCGCCTTTGGCTCCACAATGATGGCATAAGAGTTGATCGTTTTCATGAACCGTCATCGTGACCGAGCAGTGGGGACAATAAACCGGTTCGCCACAATCGACACAGCGAACCATTCGATGGAGTCCGCGTTGATTGAAAAGCAGCATCACTTGATCTTTTGAATCGAGCGCCTCCTTGATCGCCATCACAAGGGGCATTGTCAGCATCTTTGCATTACTTTTTTCGAATTGACGTCGGTCTATGATTTCTATTTTTGGCTCGGGTTGATTGTTGTATCGGGTCTTAAGCGTATGAACGACCGCGTGTTGTTGGCTTTGGAACAGCGTCGTTACTTGAGGCGTGGCCGAACTTAGGATCAGAGTCGAGTGCGTTAACATCGCTCGCTTAAAGGCAACACTGCGAGCATGATAACGAGGGGTGCTTTCTTGTTTATAGGCCGAGTCATGTTCTTCATCGAGAATAATAAGCCCCAGATTCTGAACGGGTGAAAAGATCGCCGAGCGAGTCCCCACCACCACCCCGTTCTTTCGTTGTCGTATACGGATCCACGCGTCACGGCGTTGTTTGGGTGTAAGGGCTGAGTGAACAATATCGACCTCATCTTTGAAACGATCTTGCAAACGCCTTGCAAGTTGATAGGTCAGTGCAATCTCGGGAACCAGCAAGATGGCGCCCTTGCCTTCTTGTCGGATCGCTTCGATCAGATGCAAGTAGATCTCTGACTTACCACTAGCGGTAATGCCATCGATAAGATGCGTTTTACCTGGCTGACGAAGAATACTAGTTTTGACGGCTTCTTGTTCGGGATTAAGGACAGACCATTGCGGCGGTGTCCAAAGCGAATTCTCGGCTAGCGGAGGCATCCAGCCATCCTTGAAGCTCTTTAAGTTCTTTGCCCCCCACGGCAGGATCTGTCGAAGAACGATCGATAACGGTACGACATAGTAATGACTAAGCCAATCAAGAAGCTCAACAATATCTTGATCAAAAAATGATTGATTTTCAACAACGGACTCAATCTCTTTGAGGGCATATTTGGGCTGAACAACCGGAGCATCATGAAGCCGAAAGATATAACCCAGAACGATTCTATTTTGAAGGGGGACTCGAACGGCCACACCAACCGCGATCAAGGAACAACAATGATCGGGAACTAAGTAAGTTAATGTGCCGAGGCGTGATTCGGGGATCAAGACCTCGGCTAACATGGTAAAGTAACGCTAGATCAGATCGGGAGGACTCGCAATGTCGGCATCTTCGGTGTGCATACCGCCTGCGGCAAGGTCACCCTCGAGATTATCGCCAACGACAAGGAGATCGGAGTCATCGTCGACAAAAGGATCATCCTCGTTGTCATCCTCTTCTTCCGTATCATCTTCTGAATCTTCGTTCTCGATCGCTAAAGCCGCTGCATCTGCAGCAGCCTCAGCAGCAAAAACTTCATCAGCCATGACTGAACCCTTTGGCTTCATGTCCATGTCTTGATCGGCGATCTTGATATTTTCGTACAAAGAATCAAGAGTATCTTCTTCTTCTTTAATCTCATAGGCCTTTAATTCAGAAATTTGTACATCCACAAACCCATCATTGATTTCTTTGATTGCCTCAAGAATAGGATTGTCTTCACGCGTCTCTTCGGGCTCGTAGACAAGCCCTTCTTCGAGAATTGATTTCGCACGTTTTGCTACCGCATAGGTAAACAAAAACTTGTCATATTTTGTTTGTTGCATTGCTTTCTCCTTCTTTTGGATCAACCTGATGACCGTTTTGACAGTCTCGTCAATTCTATCATTAATTACCACTTCATTAAAAGAGGTCGAATCAGCCATCTCCTGATGAGCATTTTTTAGACGAATAGCCATGCTATCACTGTTCTCGGTACCTCTGCCGACCAGTCTTTTTGACAAAGCTTCTGTCGAAGGCGGCGCTAAAAAGATACTGAGCAACTCCATCTTTTTCCCCTTAAATAGGTTGATTAACGATTTTGCGCCTTGAACATCCACCTCAAAAAGAACCTTATCCCCTTCAGCGATGCGATCCATTTCAGAGATCGGTGTGCCATAACAATTTCCATGAACTTCGGCCCACTCGATAAATTCTTGACGGACGATCATCTCTTGAAAACGAAGCATTGAGGTGAAGTAGTAGTCGACCCCATCTGTTTCATAATCTCTGGGTTGACGAGTCGAAAAAGAGATCGATAACGCCAAGTCGGGTCTCGCTTTAAGAACAGACTGTATAACCGTCCCCTTCCCGACGCCCGACGGCCCTGAGATAACGATGCCAAATGCAGGTTTATTTTTCATTAAGGCTTAACTATAGCATTTCCCGCTCTATTTGACAGTCCCAGTCATTGACTGTCCCTGTCGTTGACAGTCCCTTTAAAACCTTCGATAATATCGACGATCACCACACCTATTCTATGAGGAGCAACATTATGAAATTCTTTGATCTATTTTTTGGCCGCATGTCACACGATCTAGGGATCGATTTGGGCACAGCAAACACCCTTGTCTACATTAAAGGACAAGGCATTGTTTTGCGTGAGCCCTCGGTTGTCGCCATCGACTCAAAAACCAATGCCACATTAGCCGTTGGTAACGAAGCTAAGCAAATGGTGGGTCGCACGTCTGGCAGCATTGTCGCCGTTCGTCCGCTTGAAGATGGCGTTATCTCCAACTTTGAAGTCACTGAGACCATGATCCGATATTTTATCGAGAAAGTTCATAATCGCAAGCGTTTTCTTAATCCTCGCGTGGTGGTTGGGGTCCCGTCTGGCATTACTGGCGTTGAAAAACGGGCGGTTCTCGATGCGATCCTTCATGCCGGCGCTAGAGAAGCCTATTTGATCGAAGAGCCTATGGCAGCTGCTATCGGCGCAGGGCTACCCGTTTCCGAGCCCACGGGCAGCATGATGGTGGACATCGGCGGTGGAACGAGCGATATTGCCGTCATTTCGCTGGGCGGCATTGTTGTTTCCCGTTCGGTTAAGATCGCTGGCAATGAAATGGACCAAGCCATTATCGATCACTGTCGCGAGAACTATCGCATTCTTATTGGTGAACGTACAGCCGAAGACATTAAGCTTCGTATTGGTAGTGCGGCCGCCGTTGATGGCGTTGAGGAAGATACCATGGAGGTTGTTGGTCGTGACTTAGTTACCGGCCTTCCAAAGAACTTCACGCTCACCTCGGCAGAAGTTCGCGATGCCTTAAGCGAAACGGTTGTCTCTATCCTTAACTGCATTAAAAGTGTTCTCGAACAAACCCCGCCCGAACTATCATCCGACATTATGGAAAAAGGCGTTACATTGGCTGGAGGTGGTGCGCTGCTTCGCGGACTCGATAAGTTTATCGAACGGGAAATCTATATCAAAGTTAATATCGCCGATGATCCGCTTTCCTGCGTGGCTTATGGTACAGGCAAAGCCCTAGAGGAAATGGATATTCTTAAGAAAGTATTGTTCTCCGAATAAATCCGCCTTACCCAGTGGGGCACTTCGACTTCGCTCAGTGCCCATACATTTCCGTGCCCATACATTTCCGTGCCCATACATTTCCGTGCCCAGACATTTCCGTTAAAGTTATTTAGCTTTATCGATTACATTATCCTGAATCCATTTCATATCAACGGATTTGGGACGAATGATCGGGCTACGAATCGCTCGATTAAGAATGGATTGGGATAATAACCCCATTACACGAGACACACCAAATAAGACCGTATAGTAATCCGTCTGAGTAAGCCCATAATGGTACAAGAGTGATCCTGAAATACAATCAACATTTGGCCAAGGAGACGCAGCTTTGCCTTTTTCTAGAAGAATATTCGGCACGACATGGGTCAATTCAAACACCATCTTATACATGGGGCTATCGGGACAATGCTCTTTTCCGAAATCATTGAAAGCATCAAAGCGAGGATCGGTTACACGTAGAACAGCGTGACCAAACCCTGGAATAACACGGCCAGCCGCTAAGGTATCAAGCGCATACTGACGAATCTTTTCTTCGGTGATCTCGTTGCCGATCGATTTTTGCATCTCAAGGATAAAATCTAAGGTTTCTTGATTAGCCAGTCCATGCAAAGGCCCTGCGAGTGAGTTAAACGCACCACTTGTCGAATAGTAGACATCCGCTAGCGTCGAACCAATGACAGCATTAGTATACGCACTAGCATTGCCCCCTTCGTGATCGCAGTGAAGAACAAGGTAAAGCTTGATCAGCTTCGCAAAATCGCCGGTCTTATCGGGAATACCGAGCATGTGTGCAAAATTCGAACCCCAATCCAAATTTGGATCATAAGCTATCAAGTCGCCACCAAAAAACTTAATCCGATAGACAGCAGCAGCTAGTGCTGGAACCGCGCCCATCAAACGGATCGAATCCTCGAGCGTGTATTTCCAATAATCGTTCTTTGAAATACCTTCGGAATATTTTTTCTGAAAGATCGACTCGTTCTGCATCGCGAGTATCCCCAGATTAAACATCGTCATAGGATGAGAGCTAGCAGGCAAACTCTTTAAGGTGTTAACGACATAGTCAGGTAAATGACTGTTTGCTTTTAGGTCGACAGATAGCTCGGCTAGCTCGGCTGCTGTGGGCAGTGTACCTGTCAATAAAAGATAGAATACCTCTTCAGGAAGAAAATCGACAAGATCATTGACCTTATGTCCGCGCACCACAACACCTTCCGTTGGTTTTACGGATGAGGTATCACAAAATAGCCCCGTAACCCCACGTAATCCACCGAATACTTGCGACAAGGTAACCGTCGAAACCTGAGTCTCTCCATGTTTTGCTAAGATTTCCTTAAGTGATTGTTGTTGTTCGTTGATCAAATCCGCAAGTTTACTAATCAAACCATCCATTTATTTCCTCCACATTATTTAATTGATTCGTCTTTACTAACTTTTTAAATGAGTATACTTTATATTCTTATACCATGTGAAGGTCAATTTCAGGAAATAGAGCGTGAACGATCATTAAACGAATCATTGAACCCAGTGTATATGTTGCCGAAGGAGCCATAATCCGTGGCAACGTATCGATACAAAAGGGCGCGTCCATTTGGCATAATGTCGTGATTCGAGGTGATATCAACACCATTACAATTGGGAAAAACACCAATATCCAAGATCTAAGTTGTCTACATGTCGCCGATGAACACCCTGTTGTTGTCGGCGAAGATTGTGTCGTCGGACATCAAGCGTCGATTCATGGCGCCACGATCGGAAGTCGTGTGCTTATTGGGATCGGGGCTATTATCCTCAATGGGGTTGAGATAGGAGATGACTGCGTTATTGCTGCGGGAGCGCTTATCCCAGAGCGAACCCTCATTCCTGCTGGCAGTCTAGTCATGGGCATGCCAGGAAAAGTTATCCGAGAAACCACGATCGGAGAACGACAAGAAACCGTGCAACTTGCAGAGAAATACGCTAAACTAGCCCAACATTTAATGGAAACAAAAGGAGCGGGGTCGTGAACATTCGTCAATATTTATCGTCCTCCCTTGGAAAAAAACAACTCGTTTCATTGACAGGCTTAGGGCTTATCGTCGGGTTTCTGACGCCCCATTTGATCGGCAACCTACTCCTCTTAAAAGGCCCCGCTGTTTTTAATGGTTATTCACATCACTTACACTCACTTGGCATTATCCTTAAAGTCATTGAATGTCTATTCGCAGCATTATTTATTATCCATATTGTTCTTTCTGTCCTTGTCGTCATTGAAAATCGGATCGCACGAGGCACCCCTTATCGACACCCTCTTGATGCGGGAAAACGATCCCTATCAGCTCGAACCATGCCCTTTACGGGTGGTTTTATTTTTCTATTTTTGGTCTTTCATTTATTTGATTTTACGTTTGTCAAACATGCCCCCCCTGTTTCTCTTCTCAATGGACAAGACATGGGTTTGTATGGGGTTGTGATCAATGCCTTTAATAGCCCCATTCGACTTTTCGGGTACGGCTTTATCATGATCATCGTCGGTGTTCATTTAAGCCATGCGATACAAAGTGTTTTTCAAACGTTTGGACTCAGAAATGAACGCATGACTCGTTGGGTTAATGGGATCAGCTATACCGTGGGCACTTTGCTTTCTGTGGGGTTTATTTCTATACTAGGATATGTATGCCTCAGATATTAAACGCTAATATCCCCAACGGGGCACTTCATGAAAAATGGACAAATCATATTTTCAACCAAAAGTTAGTCAATCCAGCTAATAAAAGAAAATATACGATTATTGTAGTGGGAACAGGGTTAGCTGGAAGCGCTGCCGCTGCTACCCTTGGCGAGCTGGGCTATAACATTAAAGCCTTTACCTATCACGACACCCCGCGACGCGCTCATAGTATCGCGGCACAAGGCGGGATCAATGCGGCGAAGAACTATCATAATGATGGCGACAGTGTCCATCGTTTATTCTACGATACTATTAAGGGTGGCGATTTCCGAAGCCGAGAAGCCAATGTCCATCGTCTAGCCGAAGTCAGTAATCTCATTATCGATCAATGTGTGGCGCAAGGCGTTCCGTTTGCACGAGAATATGGCGGGCTACTCGACAATCGGTCTTTTGGTGGTGCGCAAGTCTCTCGGACCTTTTTCGCCCGAGGTCAAACGGGGCAACAACTCCTTCTAGGTGCCTATGGGGCGCTGATGAAAGAAGTCGCTGCGGGTCATGTCCAGATGTTCCCTCGACGCGATATGCTCGACCTTGTTGTGATCGACGGCCAAGCGAAAGGCATTATTGTTCGCAACTTACTGACTGGTGAGATCGAATCGCACGGCGCAGATGCAGTAATTCTTGCGACCGGTGGCTATAGTCGATGCTTTTTTCTGTCGACCAATGCTCAGAACTCGAATGTATCGGCTGCATGGAGCGCCTATAAAAAAGGAGCATTTATGGCCAACCCCGCTTATACCCAGATCCATCCGACGTGCATCCCTGTCCATGGCGATTACCAGTCGAAGCTCACCTTGATGAGTGAAAGTCTCCGTAACGATGGCCGCGTTTGGGTTCCTAAGCAAAAGAAAGACCCACGCCCTCCCGACCAAATTCCAGAAAATGAACGGGACTACTATCTCGAAAATAAATACCCTCGCTTTGGTAATCTGGTCCCACGAGACATCGCCTCAAGAAACGCTAAAGAGCAATGCGATGCGGGTCGCGGAGTGGGCGAAACCGGCTTTGCGGTTTACCTCGACTTTAAAGATGCGATCTCACGTTGTGGCAAGACCGACATCAGCGAAAAATATGGCAATCTCTTTGACATGTATCAACAGATCACCGACGAAAATCCGTATCAACAACCGATGAAGATCTACCCTGCTATCCACTATTCGATGGGCGGCCTGTGGGTCGACTATAATCTAATGAGCAACCTTCCTGGGCTTTTTGTTCTTGGGGAGGCCAATTTCTCTGATCATGGCGCCAATCGCTTAGGCGCTAGTGCCTTGATGCAAGGTTTGGCCGATGGGTATTTTATTATTCCGAATACGATTGGGCATTACCTTGATAGCATCACGCCTAGCCAATTCACCACAACGCACGAGGCTTTCCAAGACGCTAGCCTTCAAGTGAAGGAGCGAATCGACACCCTGCTCTCGATTAAAGGCAAGCGGACTGTGAATGACTTTCACAAAGAACTGGGCCATGTGATGTGGGAAAAGTGCGGAATGGCTCGACATGAGACCGGTCTTAAAGAGGCGCTGTCGCATATCTCAAAAATCAGAGATGAATTCTGGCAAAATGTTGCCGTTGTTGGTGAAGGAAACACCTTAAACCAAACCCTCGAACGAGCGTGGCGTGTTGCGGATTTTATCGACTTCTCTGCCCTGCTGGTAGAGGACGCTTTGCATCGAAGAGAATCGTGTGGCGGCCATTTTCGGATCGAAAGTCAAACCCCTGAAGGGGAAGCCAAACGCAACGATGCGGAGTTTAGCCATGTCGCCGCATGGGAGTACACCGGCGAGCAAAACACCCCCACCTTACATAAAGAAGAACTGATGTTTTCAGACGTAATCTTGTCTGAGAGGAGCTATAAATAGTGGCCAAGAAAATTGATATCACCCTAAAAGTATGGCGTCAAAATAGCCCCAAAACCAAAGGAAAATTTGTGCAGTATACATTATCTCAAATCGACCAAGATGCGTCGTTTGTGGAAATGCTTGATATCCTAAATGAATCGCTCACCTTGTCAGGCGAGTCACCAATCGCGTTTGAAAGCGATTGTCGTGAAGGCATTTGTGGCAGTTGTGGCGCGATGGTCAACGGCAAGGCACATGGCCCTAAGAAAGAGACGACCCTTTGCCAACTTCATATGCGAATGTTTGATCAAAATGACACGATATTCATTGAACCGTTTCGGGCCAAAGCCCTCCCTCTTATTAAAGACCTCGTTATCGACCGCTCAGCACTCGATCGAATGATCGCTCAGGGCGGGTATATCTCGGTTCGGACCGGTAGTGCACCCGACGCAAACACTCTCCTCATTCGGAAAGAATCCGCTGAAAAAGCCATGGACGCCGCCGAGTGTATCGGTTGTGGGGCGTGTGTCGCCACCTGTCCAAATGCAGCAGCGATGTTATTTGTTTCAGCCAAAGTGAGTCAATTTGCTCGCCTCCCACAAGGACATCCAGAGCGTGAAAAGCGCGTTCAGTCGATGATCGCTCAGATGGACAAGGAAGGGTTCGGAAACTGTTCGAATGCTTACGAATGCGAAGTGGCCTGCCCTAAGGGCATCAGCGTTTCTACTATCAATCGTATGAACCATGAGTTCTTGCGTGCCGGCTTAAAGGAGGCCTAGATGAAAATTCACGAATACCAAGCAAAAGACATTTTCGAGCAATACGGGATCCCTGTGACAAAAGGAAGTATGGCGACATCAGCCCACGAGGCCAAAGCCATCGCCGAAACGCTCGGCTGCGCCGTTGTCGTCAAAGCCCAAGTTCATGTCGGAGGCCGAGGCAAAGCCGGTGGTGTCAAAGTTGCCCATAACGCCGACGAGACCTATGCCGTTGCTCAAAATATCCTCGGACTTGAAATCAAGGGCTTGCCCGTAAAAAAAGTCCTCGTGGCCGAAGCCGTCAACATCGTTAAAGAGTTCTATGTAGGGATCACACTGGATCTGACGGTTAAGAAAATCGTCTTTCTGGTCAGTGCATCGGGCGGGGTTGATATCGAAGAGGTTGCCGCTCATCATCCCGAAGCGATCATCAAAGTCTATATTGACCCGCTCTTAGGCCTTCAACCCTTTCAAAAAAGGCAGATGGCCTATGCTTTGTTTACGCAAAATGAGCATATCCATCAAGCGATGGACATCTTCGAAAAACTCTACCATGTCTTTTGTAGCCTTGATTGCTCGCTCGCCGAGATCAATCCGTTGGTCATCACACGTCATGATGAATCGGAAACCGGCAGACTCCTTGCCCTCGATGCAAAGGTCGTTCTTGACGATAACGGCTTGATCCGACACCCCGAGCTGGAGGCCTTACGCGACATGGACGTCGTCGAAGAAGAAGATGAAGTCGAAGCGCGCAACAATGGCTTAACCTTCATCAAGTTGGACGGAGAAATTGGCTGTGTCGTTAATGGCGCAGGGCTAGCGATGGCGACGATGGATATCATTAAACTGTTCGGGGGTGAACCCGCGAACTTCCTTGATGTCGGCGGAAGCTCGAACCCCAATAAAATTGTTAAAGCCTTTCAAATTATCCTAAAAAACCCAAAGATCAAAGCGGTATTTATTAATATTTTCGGCGGCATCACCCGTTGTGATGATATCGCCAATGGTCTACTCGAAGCCCATAAGCAAATGGACATTCATGTACCTATCGTTATTAGGCTAGCGGGCACTAACGAAGAACAAGCACGGACCATCCTTAACTCGGCTAACTTCTCTGCTTACTCAAGCATGGAAGAGGCCGTTACCCAAGTGGTCAGACTGGCAAAAGGGGAGCAAGCATGACCATACTCATCGACGAGAATACCAAGGTTATCGTTCAAGGCATTACCGGACGGGATGGATCGTTCCACGCCAAAGGGATGCGTGACTATGGCACACAAATCGTTGGGGGCGTTACGCCTGGCAAAGGCGGACAAGACCTAGAGGGAATCCCTGTTTTCAATACAGTTTTTGATGCCGTTAAGCAAACCAGTGCGAATGCCTCGGTCATTTACGTCCCTCCCCTCTTCGCGGTTGACGCCATCTATGAAGCTGTCGACGCGGGCGTAGGTGTGGTGGTCTGCATTACCGAAGGGATCCCTGTTTTGGATATGCTCTCGGTGTATCACTATATTCAACATAAAGACATGGTCCTTATCGGCGGGAATTGCCCTGGTGTCATTAGCCCTGGAAAATGCAAGATCGGTATTATGCCTGGCAACATTCACAAAGAAGGGCGCGTGGGCGTCATTAGCCGAAGCGGCACTTTGACGTATGAAGTCGTTAACAGCCTCACGCAGGCCGGACTGGGCCAAAGCACGGTGGTAGGGATCGGGGGAGACCCCGTTAAAGGCATCAACTATATCGAGTTATTAAAACGCTTTCAGGCTGACGATGGAACGGACACCATCGTTCTTTTGGGCGAAATTGGGGGCGGCGACGAAGAAGCGGCGGCGGCCTATATTAAAGACCATGTCACCAAGCCGGTTTACAGTTTTATCGCAGGGAAAACAGCCCCTGAAGGCAAACGCATGGGACATGCCGGCGCCATTATTTCCGGAGGCAAAGGCCTCGCTGCGGATAAGATCCGAATCTTGGAAGAAGCCGGCGTCAGCGTCTTAGATCGTCCCGATATTATGGGAAACGTCATTAGGGGAGGACAATCATGGTAAAAACGGGACTCGTTCGCTTTGAGATCTTGATGGATGCCGGTGATGGGGCGCAAAAGGCTGGGGACATTTTGATCAAAGCCTTGGCTCGAGATGGGAAATATGTTTTCTCTGAACCCATCATTCCCTCGGAGATCAGCCCACCCCGACGAACCAAGTTCTCGATGTCGGGGGTGATTATTCGCGTCGCGGATTTTGATATCACCAGTATCGGCAACGATTCGGATGTGATCCTTGCCTCTCACGAGATCCTGCTGAGTCGGCGCCTCGAAGACAATGAATATCATGTGCCCGCCAAAGTCTTGCTCGACATGAGCGATCAAGAGAAAAACCCGGCAAGCTATGCGGCGGCCATCAAAGAAGCACAAGATAAGGGGCTTGAAGTGTTCCCTTTTCAAATCGATCAAGCAACCAAAGACCTCATGGGCGGCATCAAACGTGAAGCCGGACGTGGCACAGGGAACAACATGTATTACTTAGGCATTTTGACCTATATTTTCAATATTAACCTCGATATAGTCCTGTCTGTCATTCGCAAGACCTTTGTCAAACAATCCGAGGATCGGTTAGCGCAAAATATCACGATCTTTACGAATGGCTACCATCTCGCCAAAACGAATTTTAATTTTACGATCGAAATTGACTCAACAACTAAAAAAGGCGAAGACAAAATTCTGATCGACGGGAATACGGCTATGGCTCTGGGTGTCATCGATGCGGGATTTAAGTTTTTCGCGGGATATCCGATCACCCCTGCCAGTTCGATCATGCACGTTCTGGCCAAATATATGCCCCATTTCGGGGGACGTATCCATCAAGCCGAAGATGAGATCGCAGCGATCGGCGCGGCCATCGGCGGTTATTATGGTGGCGTCCCTTCGCTAACTTGCACCTCAGGGCCTGGATTATCGCTCAAGCAAGAGTTTATCGGCTTGGCACTAGCCACCGAGACACCACTCGTCTTGATAGACGTTCAGCGAGGCGGTCCAGCGACAGGCCTACCGACCCGTACCGAGCAATCCGATCTCTTGGCCTGTCTGTTTGGGACCCATGGCGATAGTGTGCGTGTCATCCTAAGCGTCACGGATATCATCGACTGCTTTTATGCCCCCCATGTTGCACGTTACATTACCGAGAAATTAAGAGTGCCAGTTATGATACTCAGCGATGGGTTTGAGTCCAATAGTCTGTCGGTTATTCCCAAACTCATCAGCAAACCGATGCAGTTGATTGACGATATCAGCGATGATATCTTGGCGCGTTTTCAGATCAAACGACTCACGCATGACATTGAGATGGTCAATGAAAACCAATCAATTCCCGGTGATGAAGGGAAATTGCGGCGACTCGTCGGCTTGGTGACCAACAAAGAAGGCCTCATCAGCACAGCAGCGCCTTCCCAAAAACGCGCCCATCGTATCCGCAATCAAAAGCTACATGATATTCAGGCATCGATTGTGGCCCCCGAAATTTTTGGCGCACTTGAGGGTGATTTTTTGATCGTCGGTTGGGGAACGACTCGCGGGGCTATCGAAGAAGCCGTCACCAAACTGGGAGAAGAAGGCATCCATGTCTCGAGCTTATCCCTTCGAACGGTCTACCCGCTGCCTTTGTCACTCAAAGCGATCTTTTCCCGATTCAAGAAAGTCGTCACGGTGGAGATCGCCTATGGTGATAAGTTAAAACCCTCCCCCATTACGATGCTACTGCGAAACGAAACCTTGATGGATATAGAAGCGATCATCTCTGAGCCGACCGGAAGACCCGTGACGCCAAATGAAGTCAAATCAAAAATAAAAGGACTCCAATCATGACCCAATTAACAATGCAAGATCTCAATGCGAATCAAATTCGATGGTGTGAAGGTTGCGGTAACTTTGGGATCATTAACGGGGTCAAAAAACTGATCCTTGATCTTGAGCTTGACCCCAAAAATGTGGCGAACATTTCGGGTATCGGTTGTTCGAGCCGTGCCCCCCATTATATCAACACTTATGGCATCAACAGTATTCATGGACGCGCGATCCCGATCGCGACGGGCCTAAAACTGGCTCGGCCTGACATCGACATCATCATTCATAGTGGAGACGGGGATGCGGCTAGTATTGGAGGCAACCATCTGCTTCATGGGGTAAACAAGAACATCAATGTGGTGTTTATCATGTACGATAATGGATTATATTCATTAACCAAATCTCAGACGTCACCCACGACACCCCGTGGACACAAAACGAACACCAGCCCCTATGGGAGTTTGCTCGATCCGTTAAATATCATGCAGCTCGTGCTCGGGATGGGAGGAAGCTTTGTAGCCAGCACCGCCGACTGGATGCCCGCTCATCTGCTCGAAACCCTCAAAAAGGCGCATGCCCATAAGGGGTTTAGTTTTGTCCATGTGTGGCAGCGTTGCCCCCACTTTTTCCCTGATTATGTTGAACATAGCCGCCTCGATGCCTTTTCGTTCCTTACTCATGAGCAAGGGATTTCGGTGCCGGAGAAGTATCAAGGGCAAACCCAGATCATTGACCATCAACCCAGTAACTTGGGCGCTGCGTTCCAGTATGCTCACGAGGAGCAACCCTATCTAGGCTTGTTCTATCAGAATGAAGCCAAGCTCGTGTATGATGAACAGGTCAATAGCCAGACCCGCGATGCGCAGGCACTTAACTTAGAGGATGTCATCAACGGCTACGCGATTTAGTTTTTTGTCACTTCAATAATGATCGTGATATCAACTTCGGTCGTTGTGACGCTGGTCATATTGATCTTTAGATAGTCATTGCCGTTTACTGGGCCTGAGAGCGACGTATCAAGGTTGGGCTGAGCGGCTAACGTGACGGTAGCTAAATTGGAATATGTTCCTTGTATTGTTGAAGACTTTTCGACAGCAAACGTCAATGTAGCGGACGAGCCGTCCTTGGTATAAACACGCACCATCGTCACATTGCCGGTTTCGATGATGTTCTGAACAGCGGCTGTAACGGTTGCTGACAAAGGTTGGATAAGATCGATGGTGTAATAACGCTTGGTCCCCGTAATGGCAGCACCATTACCCATAAACGCACTAGCATTAACCGTGCCTACAACCTCAAGTCTATAACTGGGTGTTGCAGTGCCGATACCCACACGGACGGCGTTCGCTCCCAAGCCCCCCAGAATAAGGGCGTTGCTGGTCGCCACTTTGGCGTTATAACCAATGGCTGTTGCATTTTGAAGGGTTAGCCCACCTTGAATATCGGATTGATGGCCAATAAAGACATTAAAGTCACCAGATACATTGAACCCAGCATTAAAACCCATCGCTGAGTTACCCCGCCCCGTCGTGTTAGAAAAGAGAGCCGCATACCCCATTGCTGTGTTATTGAAGCCTGTCGTGATAGCATTCCCAACGCCAAACCCAACTAACGTATTATACCAACCATCTACCCCAACCAAATGGGAGAGACTATTTCCCCCATCACCAAGGATCAGCGTGCCGTCCATCGAGGTGGGCCGGTAGGCGATAACCACCCCATCGAGGGCGATCTTGCCGGAGATGTCGAGTTTCTCTGTGGGATTGGCGGTGCCAATACCGACGTTGCCCTTCTGTGAGATAACAAGGCCTTGATTGACCGTCGTTGCGTATAGCTGAATGCTTCCGTTAGGTTTTAGAACCCCTAATGGGAAGGCAAACGTTGTTAGAACGCAAAGTAACAGAAGATATCTATTCCACATTCTGCATAGGCTCCTTTAATCGCTCAAAATCTCTTTGAATAAACGACTCCAAATCCTTCTCGTTTGGCAATAAGAGTTTATAGCGAGATACAAACATTTTATTATCAAGGCCACCCAAAGCATACGTCACCTTTGACTGATCTTTATCGGTACATAAAATAATCCCTACCGGTGGATTATCCGTCTCTATCATGAAATTGTCCCTGAAATAATTTAAATAGTAATTCATTTGCCCCGCATCGGTATGATTAAATTTTCGCACTTTTAAATCAACCAGTACATGACACTTAAGGATTCGGTGATAAAAAACCAAATCAACTCGATCATGTTCGTTCCCAATCGAAAGACGCTTTTGTCGTGCCTCGAAACAAAATCCATCGCCAAGCTCTAGAAGAAAAGATTGAATATGATTTAATAATGCAGTCTCTAAATCCGTTTCAGAGTATTCATCTTTTTCTTCAAAACCTGTAAACTCAAGCACATAAGGGTCTTTGATCGTATCATCGATATCAATGAGACGAGCATCTTTCAGTTTTTCAAGCATTACCGATTTGTCCCTTGAAAGCCCGACTCTCTCATATAGCAACGTTTCCATTTGTCGTTTGAGTTGACGAACGCTCCAATTCCCTTTGAGTGCTTCTACCTCATAAAATGCGCGTTTATTGGGCTCATTTTGACGAATAAGTTCTACAAAGTGTGAGAAGCTAAACTTATTCAGGAGTAGTTCTGAGGAAAGCGTTGAATCCACCTGTATTATTCGAGCCTTTGCTGATGGGCGCTTCAATTCTGCAGACAGTGTCTGCAGAATGTTGTTAGAAAAGATAAACTCAACAAACTGTGGATACAAAAGATAAAACGACCTGAAAATGTTTAAGCTTCGATAAGAGCACCCTTTAATTTTTCGATTAGCCAGTTCTTTGGCGAGGTTTTCGAGCAATTGTTCACCATAGGCCGCTCGATCTTCGCCCGCTTGTTCATATTCAACGATATAATACCCCATTAACCAGTTTCGAACGGTGAGATAAAGATTGATAGACGACGCTGCACGGTTGCGCAACACGCGATGCACGAGGGTCATCGATTCAACTAGATCATTAAATTTTATTAATTCATCCATGGCTCATTTACTCCGATTCCACCACAATCCAGATAGCACCCTCGGACAATAGTGAAACACTACCAAACTGTCGACGTAGAACAAAGGAGGATTCGCCTGAGATATTACCATCACCCGAGATCGTAATCGTATTCATCGAACTATCGGTCTTTATCACACGAAACACCCGACCGGTTGAAGAGGATACTGATGGCAAGGTTAGAACAATGTTTCCACCTGAAGCATTTGAGAGAACGACTTTGTCGCTCAAGGCTAGGGTTGCAGAACTAGCGTTAATCGTAACCGCAGAAATCAAATCAATTGCAACGCTCGCCGTTGCCACCGTTAAACCCGTCGCTGTACCGATTAGCCCAGTGCCATTCCCTACAAACTCGTTTGCTGAAAGAGTCCCATTGATACTGACCCCTCCATTATAGTTATTGGTTATTGTCCCTGCGATGACAATGCCCGTTAATAACGAACCATCCCCTAGAAACGCGTTTGCGCTCACCGTTCCTAAAACCTCAAGTTTTGTAGAGGGGATGGCTGTCCCAATGCCGACATGGTTGTTTATCGAAACTGTTATAGCGCCCATTAGGCCTCTAGCATTCATCGAGATGGCAATATTACTTGTTAATGAAATACTAGATGTCACTGCATAATTCGACGTTGCCGCGTAATTCGAAGTCGAGGCATAATTCGCTGTGCCGACGACCATCCCTGGTGTCACCATCACTGGCACACCGGTTAGGCTTGTCCACGATACACTCGTTAGCTGGGAGCCATTCCCAATAAAGGCATTCGCACTAATCACACCGTTTACGCTCACATTTAACCAGTAATTGTTCGTCACGATATACGTTCCAGCCGCTGCGTAATAGGTCGACGGTTGCCCGTTCAGTAAGATGGTATCACCTGCATTGGTTGCATAGTTCGCACTCACCGCGTAATTCGACGTCGAGGCATAGTTTGCTGTGCCGACGACCATTCCCGGTGTGACCATCTGTGGAACCCCCGTCAGGCTTGTCCACGATACACTCGTTAGCTGCGCCCCATTACCCGCAAACGCATTGGCACTGACGGTACCCAACACCTCAAGCTTTGTTGATGGATCTATCGTGCCGATGCCAACGTTGCCATTTACCGATATCGTTAAACCATGGGTCGGCGTGTCGGTATAAACCTGCAAGGAACCATCCGGCGGGTAGACGACGGATGCCTGAGTAATACCCAGCAACAGTAAAAACAGAAATTTTATTCTAAATTTCATGCACTCATCATTCTATCGACGACCGACGATCAACCAATTGGTCCCATCTGACATCACCGTAACACTGTCACCTTGAGACATCAGAGGCGTTGACGAATAGCCTGTCCCATCAAATGAACCGGATGATGTAACCACATTGATCCAATTATTGTTGGCATCCGTCTTCTTGATCGTTACCGTATGATCCGTCATGGTGTTAGGGTTGGGTAATGTTACCGAATACGTTGCCCCAGCGTTACTTGCTGAAATAAGCGAATTGGTAGCACCAACAGAATATACACCCGTAATTACCACTCTATTCTGTATGACCTTTGCTGCATTTATTGTAACAATCTTTGAATCAAGAATAGAGTTATCAGGGAGCCCACCACCTACTACGGCAGCCAACTGTCCCGCAGTTACATACTGGGCATCATTGGAGAATTGTAAAACACTCATAGTCGCTAATTTATTGGCGGTTAATGCAATATTAGCCGTGTTAGCATAACCTATAATCATCCCCGTTGTCACCACGGCCGGTGGATTAGAAATAGCATCCCAATTTAATGATGTTATACCCCAACCATTTCCTATAAACTTATTCGCTGACACCGTCCCCGTAAACGACCCTGTCCCTACAACCGAAAGACGTTCTGTGGGCAGAGTGGTGCCAAGTCCTATGTTTCCATTATAGGAAATGACGATCCCCTGAGAAGGCTGTGCCGTATATAACTGGATCGAACCCTCTGGGGTATAAACGGTCGCTCCAAGCGAAAGCCCCCCAAGCACCCAACACGCGATCCCTATTCCTAAATTTCTGACTATTTTCTTCATCTTGCTTACCTCCTATTTTACTTCTTTATGGCCTATTAAATAAGACTTTCCTCCTTTTATCGTCGATGAATAACGCGCCACACCGTTGATCCATCCGAAAACAAGGCTACCGAATCCCCTGGCGCCATAAGTGGCGTAAGGGTAAATTCCTCGATCATCTGCCCCGAAGAGGCTTTCACATTAACCCAATTGAGATTAGACGCTATTTTCATGATCGACAGTGTTTGCCCTAGCATTAACGTTGCATCCGGCAGGGTAACATCCACCATCACCGAGGCACTCACAAGAACCATGGTGTCTTGAGTGGTAAGTGTCGCCGACGCATTAAGAGATTTTATACCTTGTTTAAGAGACAAGGCCACATTTGCGGTTAATGCGTAATTTGCTGTATCAACGCCACTTGGGGGTTTATTAATGATATTGTTCCAATCCACATGTAAGGCTATGTTCGCTGTCATGGTATAGTCGCTCGTTGTAGATTTGTCTGCCAATATGGCCCGAGCCTGATGAGCAATCAAATCCCTTGATTGGAAGGTCTCACCCCCAACGATGTATTCCATATAGTAGTTCGTTGGAGAGGAAAAGACCGTCTCATTTAGGGGTGTCTGCGGGCTTTTCCCCAGAGAAACCGTATAAAAACCTGCATTAACACTGACATTAAGTGGCCCCGACGACCAAACCGCCGTTCCACCCACCGCAGTGTTATAAATAAGAAACTGCATGGACACAACACCTGTAAGAGGTTTACCTAAACGATTGCGAAGAAAGCCCGTCTCAACAATCTCTTGTGCGAATGAAATCGCAAGAAAACTGAGCACGAGTATGAGTGATATGAGTCGAGTCTTCATTATCTCATGACTCCTATTGAATATTTCTTTTGCATCGTTGATCCCGTTGAATCAGTTGCCTTAAGGATCAATATATATCCCCCCATAGAGACCTTATCCCCCACTTGATTCGTTCCATCCCAATCAACAGCGTTGATCATCTGTCCACCTATCGACCCAGAAGCAAAATGCCACTTTCGAATAAAATAACCGTACATATCATATAGATATAAGTCCACATCCGCATTAGTTCTCAAAGAATAATAAATGGTCGTAACCCGTTGATGTGCGGAATCGAAGGGGTTCGGACTATTAAACAAGGTATCGATAAGTGCCCCATTTGATCGCAGATCGACTTCATTTATGTCGCTCATGACCGACCATAACCCAGAACCATTTTGAACCATTAAGGCGTAATCATTGATCGCATTATTATTCTCAATATAGTCGACCTGTATCGCATTCAGCGACGTGACATCAGCGGACACGATGTCATGCCAGACGGGCGTACTTGATGCCTTTTTCATGATCTTATATCTAAGAAGCCCCGACTCTGGATCAAGCAGTGAACGAGTATCCACTAGGAAGTGAAGCCCCATTAAAGAGCTCTTCACGGTCATTGATCCTGGATAGGAATTTAAGGCATACGTCTGAACGGCTAAGCTATTGGGCTTATTGGGCGGAGTAGCATCAACTAAGAACAAATTAGTACTAACGATCGAACTATTTGCTGGACCGATTAGCTCAAAAACAAAAACATATTGGTGGTTATGCGATAGCTGCAAGCTATCAAGCATTGAATTTGACATGGCATATCGATCATTGGAAATAAGCACCGCATTAAAAGGTCTTGTTTGGATCGCCGACTGAGACCCCAAAGTTAAATCGGTAAGATGGAAGCGAATTTGGGTTACGGAACCTTGGAGGATCTCGGCCTGAATATCAAGCGTGATCCGATCGAGGGCTGGCGTATATTGATCAATTTTTGCTTTCATAATAATGGGCTGATTTTGAGGCACGATCTTAAGCGTTCCACTCATGATCGACCCTGTTGTCTGAGATGACTTTTGAATACCAGACACTTGATGAGATAGAAATTGAGAAACACTGAGATTAAACGTTGTCCCAGTGGGTGGGGAGGATTTCACATCGAACAGAAGCTCATAGCGTGAATTTTGAATGGATAGGGTTGTTCGCTCATTTGTCGACATATAAATGGCTTGATTGCTCGGCAAAACCGATGAACTGGCAATAACCCGCCCTGAAAGAGATTCGACAAGATAAGCTTTGTCGAACAAAGACAGTCCATCCTTTTGAGTAATATTGATCGTCAAACCGTCCCAAATATTTTGAGTATTAGTGCCCCGAAGATCAAACATGGTGACAAAGGCTTTTTGTCGGCCAACGTGTATCTCTCCAAACATATTTTCGGTCACCAGTGTTTGCAGGATCTTATCTTCGCCATCATCAACATATAAATTAAAACTAAGAACCGAATTCCCTGGGTTCCACTCCAAATCCCAAAGATCGGCGTTTAAAACGTAAGTTTGTTCACCCGCACTTTGGGGTTGGAAGGAAATAAGAATGTGACCCGCATTATAAGTTATGTTGAGCTGGCTAATATGATTGATTTGAGTCGCCCACGCAACAAGCTCTTCACTCACCTCAAGATCGATCGTAACGCTGTCCCCTAAAGACAATACACGTTTTGAAACAGTCATGGTTACAACATAAGGATCGCCAACAGCAAACGCCGACACTTCCATTAAACCAAACGTCGAGTATTTATAATAACTACTGGTTTGATCGATATCCGCTATGGACATATCTGACAAATAGGAGAACTTGCTGTAAGTTGGTGATTCGGCTAGGGTCAAATATCCCGATGACCGTATCATATCGAGTTTATAATTATCTGCTGTCGCTGCATAGACCGATGAACAAACAGCAAGCAAGAAAAGAGCCATAATAAATAATCGACGCATTATTGGGCTGCCCCCTGTGTTTTTACAAACCGAGCAATTTCTTTATCATTTGGATTAATCGCCAATACTCGCCGCCATATCTCGAGCGCTTTGTCTTTATCCCCCAAAACAAAGTAGTTTGACCCCAAACGTTTTAACACTAACACATTTTCTGGTTCATAGTAGAGAATTTGCTCTAATTTTATATTCGAGGTCTTCAAGTCATCCACCATCAAAGCGCCCATCGCTTCTTCAAGATAAGCCTTTACCATATCTTTTCCCTTGAACTTGGAAATCTTTCTCGATGTCGACTCGATCAGCCGCTGATAATTAATCAGTTCATTCCCCCCATATTTAGCGACCAAATATTCGGCGGTATCTAATGAATCATCCCATCTTTGCTGTAAAAAGGCTTTAAGTGACTCACGAAGTAATCGACGACCATTATTCCCTAAAACAGAATCATCCCCCTTGAAAGCCAAAACAAAATTGAGGCGCGAATCCAATTCTTTCAAAACAAATAGATCTCTATATTCTGACAACCCAACCGTCACATACTTTTTTGCTGAAGTGTATTCATAAGCATCAATAGCAGAAAGGGCTTTATTGTATAATTTTTCTGCATTCTGCATTTGTTTTTTCTTAATATTCTCATCAAACACTAACCCAAAGGAAAAAAGGTGTTCTTGGCTCATCGAACGAATTAAGAAGGCATAATCAAAGACTAAAGGAGCTGCATATACACCCAACCCCATACTTAGCTCATTCGAGTTCCATCCCCCACGACATTTAAGATTGAACACATCTTTGATCGAAATAGCATCATACTCCACTCCCGCATAATACGATAAATCTTTTCGCATCATTCGGCCAACATCAACACTAAACAACATAGGGTCCCATTTTAGGCTTGCACCAAGATCGACATCCATTTCATACTTATCCTCCGTTTGATCCCCCATCATCGATGTATAGACATTCTTTACGGTTCCTCCCAACTGGAGAGCGCCCAGATCGATCAGTGTCCCCACATCAAGAGCCAATACTGAATCTTGTTTCTGATAGACTTTCCTCATCCCATATTTTCCCGTCATGCCGAGATTGATATTGTCATTTATCTTTCTTCCATAACTAAGCATCAAGGCACTTTTATTAACATCAAACGATCCTTCAGGTGTTGAACTGGGAATAGGTGAGAGATGAAGTTCTAGGGCACTTAAGCCCATACTTAGGTACATAAAGGAGATGGAGTCTACCTCAGAAAGAGGGATCGAGACGGCCAATTGGTTATACTGGGTCAACCCGAACAGCGAAGAGGTCATGCCACTAAAATTTAAGTCCGTTACTTTGGGCAATAAAGCAGGGTTCCAATATCCAGCATTGGCATCATGGGCAATGGAACGCCCAGCCCCCCCCATCGCCATATACCGAGCACCCACCCCATAGTCTAGGTAGTCAGTGGTATACCCTCCGAGAATCTCGGCATACGTGGCTGAAAAGAGAACAGCCCATAATAAAAAAAGCGCTTTATATATAATACTCCCCCACCCCAAGAAAAGGATTCCCCGTTTTTCAAAATCTTAAACATTTTTCCTTTAATCAAGCACTTAATGTGCTTTTTACAGCGATTCCAAGCGAATATGCAAATTATATTGCATCACTGGATTTCCGGAACTGGTATAGCCCATCAAAAAATTTATATTTGAAGAGGCTTTGCAATAAGCAGTAACGACGCCACTAATACAAGTCCCCGTGGTGTTCGCAGAACTATTGACTACCGTGGAGGATGTTTTCACCCTACTATCATCCGCATCGGTATATCGTATCTGCAATCCAGATTCTCCACCTAAAAGGCTAGCATCTGATGCAGCAGTAGCGCACGAAGCTACCCATGATACTCGATACAACCCTGCCCCATTGGATGGCACCGCATAAAGGGTGGTCTCGTTGATCGTATCCGATTGAAGCAGCAGATCAACCGCTGCTACTTCTGAGGGGATCCCCTTTCCAATCGTCGAAATATTATTATATTTCACGATAACCGCCCCCATGTTCATGGTATCCACCGAGAACGTGTTCGCTCGGAGTGAATTATTAATAGTGACAGAAAAAGAATAATCGGACGTTAGGATGTTGGGGGGGCAACTTTCCGTATAATTACTGGTTAAAGCATAATTGCTAGTCCCTGAATAACTTGATTGTATGATCTGTGCATTGGGTCCAGTATTTTTCCCACCGAGAACAATGCCCTCGATATTACTTGAAAAAGAACACAGAGATACAAGAAGAAGGAAAGCGAAAAATAATGGGTAAAATTTCATTCGCATTATAAAGGCTACAAACTACCCTTGGGTTTGACAGTAACCCAAGGGTTTAATTAAACGTTCTTACAAACTATCGAACAATATAGTAATCGAAAGTAATATCCGCTGTCTCTTTAACTAAAGTCGTACCATCGACTAAGTAGCTCTTAATATCAAAACCAGTGCCTGTGGGCGTTACCGTCCAAACACCGACCGGTGGGGTCGCCGAGGTTATTTTTATAATAATCATACTGGTCGCTGTAGCATACGCATCCACAATGGATAAAGTATTGGTGTCATCAGCGCCAAGCCACGTTGCAGATTTAGGATGACTCACATTATCAAGCAATGCGCCACTTCCGAGGTAAGTTGTCGCATTAACGGTACTTGCATTAATGGTGGTCGTAGCGTTGATTTCAACCGAACTAAGATAGGTTGCATTAAGAGTAAGCGAATTAACGACACCATTTACTGAGAGAGTGCCATTAATCGTGACGTCTCCATGATAGTCATTCGTTACGATCTGTACGGTATTCCCAACATTTGGCCAATCAACATAGTTGGCTGTAAGCGCGATATTTGCAGTCAAGGCGATATTTGCTGTAAGCGCAGTGTTAGCCGTATTCACAAGAGCATTAGGACCTGAGTTTCTACCACCGATAACCACACCCTCGATAGCAAAAGAAGCGTTTACTGAAAGAACCAACAACCCTAAACCAATCCATTTTTTTATTCTCATCTATTTAACTCCTTTTCTTTATTACTAATCCTCTTGAATTGTAAATGAACTTTTATTGTATTGGAATGATTTTCAAAAATATTAACAGTCCATTATATATTTAATTTTATTGATGTTTATTTAGGTGACGATTGGGGAACGATTGCTACTGAGGGGTCAAATGGGAAAACAATGTCAGCATAAAAATGTTAAATTTATGGGACTGCTGCAACATCGGCAATATCCCGAAAAATGCTTCATTTGTGAAGACTGTCGGACGTTGATCTCTGACTATGTCACGAGCCGTGAACTAGACCACTTCCATAAACATCAATATATGAGTATCGACCTGCCCTAAGAAATGCCGCCTCTATCTGCCCTTCACTTCGAGAGCCTCAGTGACCACGGGCATCTTTAACCGCTTTTAGTTATACAAACATAGGTAGGACGAGATCGAGGTTGTCGAGATCTGAATGTCCCCACCCTCTGGAATAACACAAGGCTCTTCATTAGGAAAATAGGACTGTCCATTAATATTAAGAACACCCGTAATGACCTGCATGGTCTCTTTGCGAACAGCCGTCCCAAAATGATAATCCCCCTGCAGAACAACCCCAAGTGTCTTGTCTTGTCCATCCGCGTTGAACCCTAAACTTTGAACACGACCGTCGAAATATTGATTATGCTTTATCATGATTGAAAGCCTCCTCTTTAGTTATGGCGATATTTATTGATCTCTTGACGGTACTCGATGGCTTTTTTGGACGCGAGATTAGCAAAGTCCTTGTCATTGCTAGCATATAGAATATCGCGAGACACGTTGAAAAGACATTGATTCTTGCTGGTTGTACAGGCACTCAAAACATCCTTGATCGAGCCCCCTTGGGCACCAATACCCGGAATCAGCAAGAAACTATCGGGGGTAGCCTTGGTCACGACCCCCACATGTTCGGGACGGGTCGCCCCAACAACGACACCACAATTCGAATATTTGTCATTCAGTTTGGCCACTTCTTTGGCCATATGCTCAAAGACATATTCCCCATTTTCAAGACGAAGGGTTTGAATTTGCTGGGCGCTGGGATTGGACGTCAGTACCAACACGAACTGATATTTATTCTTATACTCACAAAAGGGAACCACCGCGTCGCTGCCCATGTAGGCGTTTAAGGTCACCGCATCGACTTTAAGGTCTTCATAGGCGGCCTTGGCATAACGCTCGGCCGTATTGCCGATGTCGCCCCGCTTAACATCGAGGATGACAGGGATATCTTTGGGAATATAGTGAATAATCTGACTGAGCTGGTCCATGCCCTTTAGACCATAGGCTTCGAAGAAGGCGCTGTTAGGCTTGTAGGCGATCACTTTGTCGTAGGTCGCATCGATGATATATTTGGCAAAAGAAAGTAAGGGATACTTGTCATGGCGTAGATAACTGGGGATCTTGGTCTCATCAATGTCCAACCCGACCACAAGTGTTGAGTCGTTATTGGTTAAAGAGCGGTAAAATTTATCTTTAAAGGAAAGAAGCGCCTTGGGCACGTCAGATACCGAGATCGTGCTTGGTTAGAAGGGTGTCATACTTAAGGCCCTCGGCTTCGATAGCGGCCTGCGCGCCTTGTAAGCGGTCAATCGTACCCAAAATGCCGACAACGTTATAGCCTAGCTCTCGCAGTACCTTGGCAGCCGTAATGGCGGCACCACCTGTGGTGAGGATATCTTCTACAATAAGAATGTTCTTGGCGCCCTCGACACGTCCTTCGATCCGCTTTGAGGTGCCGTAATCTTTTTGATCTTTGCGAACGATAACGAAGTTCTTTTTGGCTTTGGGGCTAATGGCCGCCACGATAGCGACCGCACCCAATTCGGGAGCGGCAAGTAGATCGACGTGTGGATAATCTTGAGTGATCTTGGCGGCGAAGGCATCGCTAAGTTCACCGAGAATCTCGTAGTTGGTCTCAAAGAGATATTTATCGAGATAATATTTACTGATCTGCCCTGAACGAAGGACAAACTCACCTTCTAGGTAAGCTGCCGCTTTGATCTTCTCCCCCAAGGTCACCATTATTTAAACGGTTCCACCTTGGATGACGAATACTTTTTGATTGGCAGGGAGCTTTAACACTTCGGCACTAGCGGGTAGTGGAAGGTCAGAAATTCTCATCTCGGCACCAATATCCATCCCTGAAACATCGGGCTCGATATAGTGTGGGATCTCGGCAGGAAGCACATTAAGAACGAGGACATTAACCAATTGCTTGAGTGAGCCACCCTTTTTTGTGCCGATGGCGGTGCCACTTGGCTTAACGGGGACGCGAACTTTAACCTTTTCGTCTTCTTTGACCATTTTGAAGTCGATATGAACGACCTCTTTGGTTAACGGATGAAGCTGCAACTCGTAGGGAACGGCGTCATAACTTTTGCCGCCCAGTTTGATCTCGTAGAGGTTATTCTTGCCGTTACCGGTAAAAAGAGACTTACGGATCTCGATATAATTCATGGTAAGAGGAATGCTTTCTTGTGCTTTTCCGTAAAGATTACCAATGAGAAACCCTTGGTCGCGAAGCTTTTTAACAGCCTCTTTGCCGATCTCTTTTCTCTCTTGCGCCTCAATTGTAATCTTCTTTAACATGTTCAGAGTCACCCGTCCTTCATTTATCTGTTTGAAATGTACACACAAAAAACGCAGTCATCGTAACATATAGGCGACTATTGAACAACTGGCGATTTACCTTATAGGGATAAAGACGTATACTGTAACTCCTCTCAAGTGGGGGTGTATTTGGCTTCGACATTTTGCTTTTCCATCAGGGGGAGCGAGCCGAGGAGGTGCCTGGCCTCGTAAAAAGGCACAACTAAAACAAATGCTAACGCAAATGATTTTAAAAACAGTTTCGCGACTGACTTCGCGTTAGCTGCTTAATTTAATTAGGTAGCGCATCCGGTTGGGCCCGTCAGAGTTCAACCACGATGATATTTTCTGACTTGGTTCGTCGGACTGCCATGATCGACGTTCGACACTTCATGGCTTACAAAACAGGTATTTGTCGCTGGAGACTTGTTTTGGACACCTAAACAACGACTACGCTCGTAGTGCCTTTTTTTGGAAGCCTTATGGACAGGGGTTCGACTCCCCTCACCTCCACCAAAATTCCGCTCTACACCAATCATTTCTAGGTGTCTAGCGGAGCGGTTGTTCGATATTTTTTGATTATTTTTCGTTCGGAATGTCGAACACCTCTTTTCTTGGAACATCATGAAACTGAATCCGAAGCTTGTCTT
>CAIWAN010000107.1 GCA_903910705.1 uncultured Candidatus Marinamargulisbacteria bacterium | reverse complement strand
GAGAAAGTATCGGCGATTATGCGAAAGGAGTATGGATAAAAATAGGGGCAGAAACGTGCATAACAATGACGGTTTTTGCCGCTACAAAATAGGGAATTCTAATTGACGCTGAGGGGAAATAATAATTGACGCTGAACAACATTCATAAGGTTGTTGATTCGCCGCTCGATTTATGATTAGGTCACGATAAACGAAACAGGTGTGGAATAAGGCAAACGAGTAAAGGAATACTTGTCGGAAATATCACAAAAAGTGATATAGAAAAAGTGCTAAGGGATTCTCGTCATGTGGCGGTCCTAAAAGCGGGGGATTTTATGTCTTGTTCAAGGGAAGGGAGTGCGTTTTTTATTGCAACCTCTCTCCATTTTGAAACAGCACTCGTTATTTCGCTCAGTATTGTTAAGGCACGCGGTTTGCTCAATCGGAAATATTCATGAACATCCATCGCTAAGTTTAGATCCTGAGAATTATCCTCTTCAGAGATATTGAGAGACAAGCCATTGCCCTCTTCATTCGGATTTAAGTCATAGGCAGGCGATAGAACCCATCCATGCTCGGACAGTAAAAAACCGTGGTTTCTGAGATGGTCATCTGTATTTGAAATACAGATGTTAAAGACCATCCGTCGCCATAATTCCTCAAGGTCTGATTTTGTTTTGGCGCCATGGGTAATAATAAACTGAGCCAGCTCAAGATAACTTGCCCCCTCCCGATACCCTTGACCATCCACATATCCGAGCAAGGTCATCGCAGAGGCAAAATGAATCCGTTCACCGTTGTCTGTTCGATCAAATCGTTTTGAGAGATAGGTGCTAAATTGATTCGAAAATTTTCGAACAAGGCCCTCCGCAACCCTTATCCCTGACATTTCGGCCAGTTCTTGGGCCACTTTCTCCCAGCCACCCATATTCGTTTGGTCATTTAGACTGGGAAACTTCGCTATCCATAGATGATTCGTTGCATCCCGTACACTTGCTTTTGGACGTGCGCCCCCAAGCGACGACCCTGGTGCTATAAGCTGATTGATCCAATTTAAATAATCCGGCTGGTTCTCGCTTAACGATTCCTCGAGTTTTAAGCTGATTTCTTCGAGTTCTCGAATCCTTGTCCATGGGGGTACAGCGAATTCTTGATTGTCATTAATAAAAGCCCCGTTGATGTCTTCCTTGAACCGAAGCCCACCGAGACGATACTCATCATAGACGCCTAGCAGGTAATCAAGCTCCATTAATGTTCGGATCGGACGATTCTCCATTCGAGCAAGAACGGCTTCTCGTCGCTTCATGAGTAAACGCCCCCACCTGTCCGGAGAGGAATCTAGAAAAATACCGAAATTGTTTTTCTGTTCATGATGGATATACTGAGGCCCAGAAAACAGTCCTAAATCGGGGTCTATGTGATGGGCTGAAGGTGTTCTTAACCAAGCAGCGTCATACTCAAAAGAAAATATTTGCTTACCTCGAAGATTCTCTGCGTGAAGGGTACCCATGAGCTGAGGGGTGTCGAGCCCCAACCAATGCGCATAGACAAAGACAGTTTTTCTATTCATGCGGAGTTGTTCTTTTGGGAGATCGTCCTTTGGTTATCAAATTAGCATCTTGAAGCTTTCTACCTAAAATATCATCTTGGGCCACTTGTAAAATATCATTCTCTAGACCCAACACCAGCAACACTTGGAAATACAATCCAATACTAACAGTGGGGAGGCCCAATTCTATCGAGTGTAAGGTGGGGCGGCTAATTCCCGCACGCTCTGCGACCTGCTGGGCACTTAATCGGCGTCTTAACCGAGCAAAGCGAATATTCTCGCCCAGATGGGATAACACCTTTTTTGAATTGGGCAACAATATAATCTCTTTTTTTGTCATAATTGTAATTATATTTTACAATATAGCATGGTTTTGTAAAGCATTTTTACTCTTATAGAAAGAGAACCAAGAAATTAACCCTCGAATTGATAAACGTAATGGGTGTGTTCGTTGTAGCGATCTTCGAGGATAGCGACGACGTCTTCGACGAGGACCGCTTCTTCGTTGGTGGGAATGACGAGGACTTTTACGGGGGATTCGGGGGTGGAAATGGGGGTCTCACCCGTTGAGGAGCGGACCGTTTTGTTCTTTTCGACATCGAGGATGATCCCTAGCCGTTCAAGGCCAGACAGTGCACCCTCTCGGATGGTGGCGTTGTTCTCGCCCACCCCAGCCGTAAAGACCAACGCATCAACATTCCCCAGAACCGCCATATAGGCCCCGATATATTTTTTGATCCGATAGATTTCCATCTGAAGACTGAGCGCGGCTTGTTCGTCGCCTGCGTTCATCGCTTTTTCGATATCGCGACGGTCAACGAAACGTCCCCCAGTCACACCCAAATGACCACTCTTTTTATTGAGGATACCCACAATTTCAGACGCGCTGACCGAGAGGCGCTCGGCCATAAACCCGACAATAGCCGGATCGATATCGCCCGAACGTGTGCCCATCATGGCACCCTCAAGGGGAGTCAGTCCCATCGAGGTATCCACGGAAACCCCGTTACGAATGGCTGAAAAACTGACACCATTCCCAATATGTAGCGTAATGAGATTGACTTGGTCTCTGGGCTTTCCTAATAGCTTTGCCGCGCGCTTTGTCACATATAAATGACTGGAACCATGGAAGCCATACTTCCGAACCCCAAACTCCTCATACCAGCTATGGGGCACGGGGTATAAGTAGGCAACCGGAGGAAGGGTTTGGTGAAACGCCGTATCAAATATCGCGATCTGCGGAACATCGGGCAGAACCGACATCGCTGACTCGATCCCCACGATATTCGGAGGGTTGTGAAGGGGCGCTAAGGACGACACCGCTCGAATGGTATCGAGCACATCCGGCGTGACCCGAACAGATTTATTAAACTTATCGCCCCCGTGAACAACACGATGTCCAACCGCGACAATATCTTTGATATCGGAAATAACGCCGGTGTCAACACTTGTCAGCCCCGACAACATGTCACTAATGGCCATTTTATGATTAACAGGCCCCCCTTCGGCACCTATTCTTTCGATATTTCCTTGGGTTAGAATTGCGGACTTTGCCCAATCGTAGAGGGCATACTTAACGCTAGAGCTACCACAATTTAAGACAAGGACAAGCATTATGAATTGGCCTGAAGAACCGTAATGGCAGTTGCATAGATGACATCGTCAACACTGCATCCACGGGAAAGATCGTTAACGGGTTTTTTGGTTCCTTGTAAAATTGGCCCAATCGCAACAGCATTGCCGATACGTTCTGCAATCTTATAGCCAATATTACCTGATTGAAGGTCGGGGAAAATCAAACAATTCACTCGACCCGCAACGGGGCTGTTGGGGGCTTTCTTTTTTGCTACAGCCGGCATAATCGCTGCATCGAATTGGAACTCGCCATCGGCTGCCAGTTCGGGGGCACGTTCTTTGACAAAAGCAAGGGCTTGGCGAACCTTATCCACCAAGGGATGATCCGCACTCCCTTTGGTCGAAAAGGATAAAAGGCCCACACGGGGCTCGGCTTGCATGAGCTGTTGATAGGATGTAGCGGTATCAATGGCAATGCTAGCCAGTTGATCGGCATTCGGATCGGGATTGACCCCACAATCGGCAAAGAAAAGAACCCCATCGTTCCCCAATTGAGGGTTTGGCGTCTTCATTACAAAAAAACTACTGACGATAGAACTTTTAGGATTTAAGCCAACACATTGAATAGCGGCACGCAATGTCTCCGCTGTAGTACATTCCGCACCACAGACCATGCCCTCCGCATTCCCCTCATCAACAAGTAAGGCCCCCACAAAGTGAGACTTCTCTTTCAAGGTCGACAGAGCTAATTCTCGAGTCATGCCTTTTGCTTTTCTTTTTTCATAGAAACGTTCGGTTAGACGACTGAGGACGGTTTCATCGGCAGGATCGACGACACGCAGCCACTCACCATCAATAACTAGCCCTTTGGCCTTGAGAGCAACAGGATTTCCAATAAGAATGATGCGAGCAATTTTATCTGCCGCAAGGCGTTTTGCTGCTTCGATAATTCGATCATCGGTGGTTTCGGGTAAAACGATACGAGACGTTAACTTTTTGGACTTTTCTAGGAAAGAGGCAACAATATCCATGTCTTCGTCATTCTACTTCACACCCATTTTTTCCGTCAATTTAATTGTCATCTGTTTTAGGATATACTTCCAGCATGCGACAACTCTTTATTTCTGGTGGCTCGTCAGGGTTGGGACTTCGACTGACGGTCGATAGCCTTCGAGACGAAGCGCACGTCACTGCGACCTATCAGAGCCGCCCTGATGCGCTTTTTTTTCTTCAAAAACAATATAGCGCCCTTCACCCTGTTGCGACGGAGCTGGCTCATCCGTCGCCAACCCAAGATTGGCCCGACGTCATCGATGCCGCTATCTTATGCGCGGGCTCGATTCGCAATCAATTGATGCTTAAGGAAACATCGGATGACTTTGCAACCCATCTCAATACCCATTTGGGGGGCACCATGAAACTGTGCCAAGCGTTGTATCCTCGACTGTGTAAAGGCAAGAATCCCCATTTAGTCATCGTTAGTTCGCGTTCTGCCTATGAGGGCAATATCGGACAAGCGGCCTACAGCGCGAGTCGAGCAGGGATGGTGGGGCTCGCGAAAACATTGGCGCGCGAATGGGCAGAGGTAGGGATCAAGGTTAACATCATTTTCCCTGGATGGATGAAAACGCGACAAACCCTTGCGATGCCTAGCTCGATAAGGGCAGACTATGACGCTCGCAATGTTCTGGGACACGTGAATACGTTGGGCGAGATCAGCCGATTCATTCGATTTCTCATCACCACCCAAAATATTTCAGGGCAGATCTTTAACCTCGATAGCCGAATAAATACAAATTAATATTGGGGATTTATATTCTTGTGATGTCATCGGTTCTATACTACAATTAGCGTCGTGACCCACAGCTTTTATATCCCCGTCATGGGAACAGCTTTTACTATCGACTCCGCTCTCAAAATTGCTCGTTTTGGTATCGTTTCGACTGCCTCTATTGGCGATGACGAATTGTGCGAGATCATCCGAGAATACTATTGCGGTCAATATCAATTGCCCTACACCGTCATTGACAAAAAGATCGATGATCATCGCGCCAAAAGGGTAACCGCATTCCTCGATATGACGCAAACGATCATCGACATACAAGTCAACGAAATGCGTCAACAACCCTTTACCGAGGGGACAGATGCCTTTAAGTATTTTGATCTGCTTCCAAAAGATCACCCCAAAAAGATCTTATTTGAAACTTTTAAAACGCTACCCACATCCTCTCCAAAATACGTGCAGATGGAGGCCTCGCTGCGAGATGCCATTGTTGCTGGGCACATCGAAGTCAACATCATGACCAAGGTTGATAAAGATAACTTTGCGGCCGATGGAACACCGCTCGGTGATAATTCGTCAGACGCTCAAGCCGGCCTACGAGGGTTTGCGAATAGCAAGATCATGGGCACTATTGTTTTGTCAGCTGGGTTCAACCGACGACTTTATGCTTACGCTGACCAGTTGGGATGTTTTACTCCCGACGAAAAAGGAATCGTCAAAAAACGCCTCATTATCAAGGTGTCCGATTTTCGATCGGCACTTATTCAGGGTCGGTTTTTAGCAAAGAAAGGCCTTCGTGCCGCAGAGTTCCGTGTTGAGTCAGGCATTAATTGTGGCGGTCATGCGTTTATTGCTGATGGCATCCTCATGGGGCCTATCCTTCAAGAATTTAAAGATAATATCAACGACCTCTCCAAAGAACTCATCGAAACAGCTAATGCCGTACTAATGAGCCGAGGTCAAAACACCTATGATATCAACCAAAAGGTATTGGTCTCTGTTCAGGGCGGTATTGGAACACATGCAGAGGCATCGTTTATGAAACGATATTATCCCGTTCACGCGACCGGTTGGGCGACCCCATTCCTCTTGGTTCCTGAAGCCAGTACGGTAGACAAAGATTCACTCGACATTCTTAGAAAAGCAGGCGAGGACGATCTGTTTCTTAGCCATGTATCGCCGTTGGGTATTCGGTTTCAACTCGCCAAACATACGCTCAGTGAAACGGAGAAAGCGAAGAAAATCGCGGCAGGGAAAACAGGGAGTGCTTGCCCTAAACGATATCTCGTCAATAATACCGAATTTACCGAAAGACCGATTTGTACGGCTTCGATGGACTATCAAAAGAAAAAGATCGCCGAGCTTGAAAAAACACTGACAGGTGATGCCTTAGTCACCGCTATAGCCGACGTCACTCGAAAATCCTGTCTATGCGAAGATCTCGCAGCCGCAGCACTTGTATTATATGATATCCCCTCAAAGCGGGTTCAGACGCCTACTATTTGCGCGGGGCCTAACTTGGCTTATTTTGATAAGGTCTATTCGTTGAAAGAAATGGTCGGCCATATTTATGGTGAGACCAATTTGATCAATCACCCTGCCCGTCCCCATGTGTTTAACAAAGAGCTCAAGCTTTACTTGGATTATTACAAAGAGGAATTTGCCGACATGTTGCCGACCCCAACTCCGAAGGAGCTTGAGTATGTTGCGCGAGTAAAAACCAATCTATCTGATGGTATCGCTTATTATCGTGACCTTATTGGGCAGATCGACGAGGAATCTGACAAGAATAAAACAACCTTCATCAAAGACTTAGATAAACTCGCGGCCCAACTCGACGCCTTGGTTTTGCCATTCACCCTCTCCCCAGCTTAAATAAAGGCGCCCTCGAGGTGGTCTTTGACGACCCCATTCTCAACAATAATAACATCAAACCGAGCCCCATCGTCACGTAATCCTTTGGTCATTAAATAATATCGAGCCGTTTTTTTGAGCTTGTCTTGTTTGCTTCGCGAAACCGCATAATACGGTGAGGTTAGACTGCCAGCCTTGTAGGCTTTGACCTCGACAAACGCAACGGTATCGTTCTTTTTGGCGACAATATCGATCTCGCCATATCGAGAATGGAACTGGTGTTGAAGAATGGCATACCCTTGTGAGGCAAGATACTCGCTAGCCACATCTTCACCTAAATTGCCTATTTCTCTTGTCATTTTAGGCTAAACAACGAAAGTTGCAGATTAAGGCCTAGCTCAAACGATAGGCGATGGATGCGACAGGGGCCGTTCATTGCCAGCTTTTCATAATGTTTGACCGTGCCATACCCTTTGTGGACATCAAAACAGTAATCGGGAAAGACCTGATGATAGCCTCGCATGATGCGATCTCGGATGACTTTGGCAACAATAGACGCTGCCCCAATAACAGGGACACGAAAATCGCCCTTAACAACCGTCTTTTGGGGATACAGCAAATCAGGCACCTCACGATTTCCATCGATCAACACGAGGGTGGGATCAAGGCCTAAACGTGCAACGGCCTTAGCCATAGCAACATAGGTTGCGCGTAAGATATTGATTTCATCGATATGCTGATGATGAACCACGCCAATACCGACCGCCATGGAGGACGCTAAAATGATCGGGAATAGTTCCTCTCGACGAGCAGGGGATAACTTTTTTGAATCGGTATAAAGGGAACGATCTTGACCCTGACGAAAAACGACGGCAGCTGCGACAACGGGACCCGCTAGAGCCCCACGTCCTGCCTCATCGACTCCGGCAATGCGAATAACGTCTCGCGTCTTAGATGGCCTTCATGGCAATTACACCGTTATGACCGCCGAATCCAAACGAATTCGAGATAGCCACGTTGACCTTCGCCTCACGCATTTGATTGGGAACGTAGTCTAAATCAAGCCCTTCATCGGGCGTTGTGTAGTTGATCGTCGGAAGAACAAGACCCGTTGCAAGGGTCTTTGCAATGATCACCGCTTCAACCGCGCCAGCCGCACCGAGTAAGTGCCCCATCATGGACTTTGTTGAACTGACCATCAATTTTTTTGCATGATCGCCAAAAAGAGCCTTGATCGCACGCGTTTCTTCACGGTCATTGATCTCTGTCGAGGTGCCGTGAGCATTGATATAATCCACTTGATCAGGTCGAATCCCCGCATCATCAAGGGCCATTTTCATGGCTCTGATAGCGCCTTCGCCACCTTCAGGAGGGGATGTCATGTGATAGGCATCTCCGCTTAGACCATAGCCGACCATTTCGGCATAGATCTTGGCGCCACGCGCTTTGGCATGTTCATACTCTTCGAGGATAACAATCCCTGCCCCTTCGCCCATTACAAAACCATCCCTATTCTTATCGAACGGTCGACTTGCCCCCTCAGGATCATCGTTATTTTGTGACAACGCTTTTGCGGCCACAAATCCGGCCAAACCTAACGGAACGATCGCCGCTTCTGCGCCACCAGCGATCATCGCCGTGACACGTCCTTCTTGAATCGTCTTAAAGGCATCCCCGATGGAATGGGTTCCTGACGCACAGGCGGTTACCACACAGGTATTCGGACCTTTTGCCTTGGTTTCGATCGCCACTAGACCTGCAGCCATATTGGTGATCATCATGGGAACGGTGAACGGCGACACACGTCGAATCCCCTTTTCGAGAAGGGTCTTGGCTTGCTCTTCGAGAATATCGATACCGCCAACGCCTGATCCAATCATCACACCAACCTGTTCGGCGATGGGTTCGATCTCAAGCCCTGAATCGGCCACTGCTTCCTTTGCAGCCGCAATGGCTAACAGAATAAAACGAGCCGTACGTCGAGCATCTTTGGCGCTGATACCATGCTTTTCGGGGTCAAAGTTCTTGACCTCGCCTGCAATGGTTGTGGGGAAATCGATAAACTTCTCGACTTCACGGATGCGGGCGATACCGCTCTTTCCGGCCAACATATTGTCCCAACTTTCATTGAGGCTATTCCCTAAAGGATTCACCGTACCTAGTCCAGTAACAACGACTCGTTTACCCATATTAACAAACCCTTCCCAGGCCCAGAGAACGAATATGGTCCTCTGGGCTTAACTATTATTAGTTTAACTTACCACTAATGTAAGTAATCGTATCAGCGATGGTCTTCAGTTTCTCTGAATCTTCATCGGAGATCTCTGTGCCGAATTCCTCTTCGAGAGCCATTAAAAGCTCTACGCTATCGAGTGAATCCGCGCCCAAATCTTCTACGAAAGATGCTTCTTTCGTAACTTCGCTCTCACTAACGCCTAGTTGTTCAACAACGACGGCCTTAATCTTCTCATAAACTTCTTGCTCGGTCATATTGTCACCTCCTTATTAATTACTAACATTAAGACATGATCATTCCGCCATCAACATTGATGACTTGACCGGTTACATAATTCGCGTCGGCGCTGCATAGAAAAGCAACGGCGTCCGCGACATTCTCTGCACTGCCAAAACAACCCGCAGGGATATTTTTGATAAAATACTGTTTCACGTCTTCAGGGAGTTTTGCCGTCATTTCGGTATTGATAAACCCTGGAGCGACGGCATTGACCTGAATATTTCGGGCAGCAAACTCACGAGCTAAGGTCTTGGTTAAACCGATCAAACCTGCTTTTGATGCGGCATAGTTGGCCTGCCCCACATTGCCCATTTGACCGACGACCGAAGCGATATTGACGATCTTACCGGCTCGTTGCTTGAACATCTGTTTGTTGACGGCTTTGCAAACATTGAAAGCCCCTGTCAAGTTGACCGAGAGAACAAGGTCCCATTCCTCTGGCTTCATGCGCAAGAATAGGTTGTCCTTGGTAATCCCTGCATTATTAACCACCAAATCCACACTGCCAAAGGTACTTAAGACCTGTTCGACAGCGGCTTCTACGGATTCGAGCTTGGTGACATTGGCCTCTACACTGATGGCTTTAACACCGAGCGCTTCAACTTCTTTGACGGTATCCGGGGCAACGGCCATATCAAGAATGGCGATATTGGCCCCTTGCTTGGCTAATTTTAGGACAATGGCTTTGCCGATCCCTCGAGCGCCTCCGGTGACAAGTGCGGTTTTACCTTTTAAACTCATAACATCCTCCTTATGATCGAACCATGATGGCATCCACTGCCGGCAAATCGGATACTTTCTCGCAGGAAAGGATCGTGGCCTCGGGAGCGATCCGTTTGATAATCCCAGAAAGCACTTTTCCCGAACCACATTCTACAAAGCAAGTTACGCCTTGGGCAACCATATATTGAATGGATTGCAACCAATAAACAGAATGTGACAGCTGTGAAACGAGATTGTCTCGGATCTCCTTAGGCGATATTTCAGGTTTTGCGGTGCAATTGGCGATCACGGGGATCGTCGCGTCCACAATAACCGTGTCATCCAACACCTGACGAAAGGCTTCTGCAGCCGGCTTCATTAATGAACTATGGAACGGGCCGCTGACATTAAGCTCGATCGCTCGTTTGGCGCCCGCTGCTTTGATCGCGACCATGGCCGCCAAAACGGCTGACTTCTCGCCACTGATAATCGTTTGATTGTCGTTATTATAATTCGCCACCTCGACAATGCCAGAGGTGGACTCGCACAGGGCTTTGATCTGCTCAGGCGCAAGCCCCATGATAGCGGCCATCGTTCCCGTTCCGGCAGGCATCGCCTTTTCCATCAACTGGGATCGATGCTTGACCAGATGAAGACCCGACGCAAAATCGAAGGCACCCGCTGCGAATAAAGCACTGTACTCGCCAAGGCTATGTCCCGCCACGAAATCGGGGGCGTAGCCCTTTGACTGCAAGAGGGTGAAAATGGCCGCAGACGCAACAAAAAGCGCCGGCTGGGTGTTGGTTGTGACGCCGAGGTCGGGATCTGACTCGCCCCACATGACGTTAAAAAGTGCGTCCCCAAACACCGACAGAACGGCTGACTTTAATGACGATAGCTCGGTCGGGAACTGGTCGAACCACTCTTTCCCCATCCCTAATGCCTGTGAGCCTTGGCCCGGGAAAACAAAAGCGATCTTGCTCATTATTTTCGAAGCTCTCTGAGTAGGGCCGGAACGACTTTAAAAACATCCCCGACAATTCCAAAATCGGCGATACTGAAAATGGTCGCATCAGGGTCTTTGTTAATGGCGATGACCACATCGGACGAGCTCATGCCCGCAACATGTTGGATGGCTCCTGATATCCCACACGCGATATAGATCTTGGGGTGAACGGTCTTGCCCGTTTGGCCGACTTGATGGAAATGATCGATCCACCCCGCATCGACGACCGCTCGGCTTGCGCCTAAAACGCCGCCCAGGGCATCAGCTAATTGTTTAAATATCTCGATATTATCTTGGCTTTGAATACCCCGACCCACCGAAACGATCACATCTGCCTCGGTGAGATTGACGTTTTCTTTGGTCTCTCGGATGAAGTCGATAACGGTCGTGGTGATCTCGTCGGCTTTAAGCACCGTTTTGAGGTCGATATCGTCGCCCTTCTTAGGCGTAGCCAACTTGGCGGCTTTGTGCATAACATGCGGACGCACCGTGGACATTTGCGGACGAGTCCGGCAAAGGATCGTGGCCATAATGTTGCCACCAAAGGCTGGACGTGTCTGAGCCAAATCACCCGCAGCGTTGATATCAAGACCTGTACAATCAGCGGTTAATCCTGTTTGAATTCGCGCGGCAACACGAGGAGCGATGGAACGACCTTCGGAGGTAGCACCATAGAGAATACTTTCGGGCTGATGTGTTTTGATGGCCTCTTCAATCACCTTGGTAAACGAATCGGTATCATAATGTTTAAGTAATGGGTTGTCGTAGACATAGACCTTATCGACGGGATAATCAAAGAAGGAATCCACTATTTTCTTCGTCCCCGCGCCAATAAGAAGAACCGCCAGTTTTTGACCTCGCTTATCGGCTAATTTTCTACCTTCACCAATGAGTTCAATCACAACCTCGGCGATATGTCCGTCTCGGTTCTCACCATAGACCCACACATCACGATAGGCTTCAAACCCTGTCCGATCGATATCATCAACAATAAACTCGATCGCGTTAAATTTACACGTTGTTTCGCAAGCCCCACACAATGTACATTTGGCCATATCGATAACGGCCAATTTCCCCTCCATCGAAATCGCGCCATAACCACAACCCTTAACACAGAGGGTGCAACCTCGGCATTTGTCATTCAGAATGGCAATTGTTTTTCCCATGATCACACCACCTTCAAATTCTTCAAAATATCAAATATTGATTGCCCCGCTGAACCTTGGTCGTCCTGAATGATTTGACGATTCCCTTTAACCGGAGGGGTAAAGATCTTGCTGACCCATGTGGGCGAACCTTTTAAACCTAAACGATTTGGATCAGAGTCTAGATCGGCAACCGTGATCTGGCGAATCGTTGCGGCTTTGGCCTTCATCTTACCCTTTAAGGAGGGCATGCGAAGTGTATTGATACTTTTAAGGACCGTGATAGCAACAGGGAGTTTGGCTTTAATGACTTCATAGCCATCCTCGAGCTCGCGACGAACGGTGATAACGCCGGCGTCGATACCATCAACTTTAACGACATAGATCATTTGAGGGATATTTAAATATTCGGCGACACCGGGGCCGACTTGCGCCGTGTCACCATCGATCGCTTGCTTTCCAAAAATAACCAAGTCGGTATCGGGAAGAAACTTTTCGATCGTTCGGCCTAAGGTATAGGACGTTGCCAAGGTATCTGACCCCGCAAAAGCACGGTCGGTGACTAACATCACATCGTCTACGCCCAGAGCAAGGATCTCACGAAGCATGGTTTCCACTTGAGGGGGCCCCATACTAACAACCGTGACCTTACCCCCCAATTGATCCCGAAGACGGAGGCCTTCTTCGATGGCGTTCTCATCGAAAGGATTAACGATCGAGGGAACACCGGAACGAATTAAGGTGTTCGTTTCGGGGTTAATTTTGACATCGTTGGTATCCGGCACTTGTTTGACGCAGACAACTATATTCATAAACGACTCCCTTTATTTACGACCGGCGCTCTCTTTGATGAGTTCCAAGCCGATAACGTTGCGTTGGATTTGGTTGGTTCCTTCATAAATTTGAAGAATCTTGGCATCACGGAACATCTTTTCGATCGGATATTCGCGCATGTAGCCATAGCCACCAAATATTTGAAGCGCATCATTGGCGACCTTCATGGCGGTATCGGTCGCATAAAGTTTGGCCATGGCGGACATTTTAGAGATGTCTTTGGCCCCGCTGTCGATGAAGCGTGAGGTTGCATATAACAACGCACGGGAAGCTTCGGTCTCGGTCGCCATATCCGCTAACATGTGCTGAATGGTTTGAAGGGCCGCGATCGGCTTTCCGAATTGAACCCGTTCACGGGCATACTGAGCGGCTGCATCAACAGCCCCTTGGGCAAGACCCACACCTTGGGCTGCAATACCCGGACGACTATGGTCGAGGTTTTTCATAGCGACGATAAAACCCATGCCCTCTTTGCCAAGCAAATTGGCGGCAGGCACTTTGACATCTTGGAATATAAGCTCACGTGTTGCTGAGGCACGAATACCGAGTTTCTTTTCTTTTTTACCAAAGGTAAACCCAGGCATTCCTTTTTCGAGGATGAAGGCAGAGGAACCTCGAGCACCCTTGCTCTTGTCGGTTGTTGCAATAACGGTATAGGTCTCGGCTTCACCACCGTTGGTGATCCATTGTTTGGTCCCGTTAAGGATGTAGAAGTCGCCCGTTTTGTCTTTGACAGCGGTGGTTTGAATCCCCGCAGCATCTGAACCGGCGTTCGCCTCGGTCAAACCGAAGGCGGCTTGTTTTGTACCGGCGGCGATATCGGGCATATATTTTTGTTTTTGTTCTTCGGTACCAAAGGCGAGAATAGGAAAGGAACCCAGTGCATTCGCGGCGAAAGAAACCGACACCCCGATACACCCTCGGCTGAATTGTTCTACTGCGAGAACAAAATCCATAACGCCACCGCCGTAGCCACCATAGGCTTCAGGGATGTATAGACCATATAAATCAGCTTCAGCGATCTTTTTTAGGATCTCGGCAGGAAAAATCTCTTCTTCATCAAGTCGAGCTCGATTCGGAATGATCTCCTCTACAGTAATCTTTCGTGCAAGTTCCACGATCATCTTCTGCTCATCGCTCAAAAAATGGTCCACGTCCTATTCCTCCTTAATAAAATTAGGCTATTATGCCCACTTAATAATACTCGTTCCGTAGGTGAGCCCTGCTCCAAACCCGACGGTCACAACCACATCCCCAGACTTTAAAAGTCCTTTATCACTGGCCTCACTAAGGGCAATGGGAATGGATGCCGCTGAGGTATTTCCATAGCGGTCAATATTAACATAGACCTGGTCGACCGACAATCCGAGCTTCTCTCGGGCATATTCGATAATGCGTTTATTGGCTTGATGAGGCACAAAAAACGTAATGTCCTCTTTCTTTAAATGGGCCAATTCGAGCGCCTCTTCGATGATCCCGATAATGATATTCACAGCAAACTTGTAGACGGCTTTTCCGTCCATTTTGATATAACGATCGGGTGAATTAACATTCTCGGCAGTGATGGGCGTTTTGGTCCCTCCGATAGGAATGATCAACTTGTCAAAATCTTTCCCACGAGAACCCAGCTTGGTTGATAAAACACCATGTCCCTTTTTGACATCACCGAGGATAACCGCCCCTGCGCCATCTCCAAAGAGGACCACGGTTGAGCGATCTTTCCAGTCGCAGACTTGACTCAGGGTATCGGCACCGAGAACAAGAATGTTTCGATAGTTGCCCCCTTTAAGCATCTGGGTCGCCACTTCGACGGCATAGATAAAGCCCGAACAGGCCGCGCTTAGATCGAAGGCCGCAACCTCTCGCAGGCCAAGCCCTGCTTGAACCAAACACGCAACGGAGGGGAATACCGGATAATCGGGCGTTGTTGTCGCCACGATCACCGCATCGATCGTCTCTCGGTCGATACCGGCACTTTTGATAGCGTGCTCGGACGCTTCGATACACAATGACGAGGTGGTTTCATCCTCGACGATGTAGCGCTGACGAATACCGGTGCGATCCATGATCCATTCATCACTGGTATCAAGACCATGTTTGATAAAATCATCGTTTTTGAACGCTTTTTTGGGCACAGCTTTTCCTGTACCTAATATGCCAATTGATCTCGCCATGAATTACTCCTTACTAAGAATGTCCTCGATCTTATCGATCACGCCTTCGCGAATGACTTTAGCGGCTTCGAGGATCCCATTACAAAAGGCTTTCGGACTGGCCGAGCCATGCGTGATAATAACGCCTTTTTTTACACCGAGTAAAAGGGTGCCGCCGAATTCGTCATAATCGACTTTTCGCTTCAGTGCTTTGAATGTCGGCAGCATAAAAATCGCCCCAATCGTGGCGAATAAATGTTTGCGCACCTGATCTTTGATCATTTTGAAGATGGTTGAGGTCGCCCCTTCACCAAATTTAAGGATGACATTACCGACAAATCCGTCACAAACCACCACATCCACCTCGCCGTCAAGTAAATGCTTCGGCTCGATATTGCCCACAAAGTTGATATCCGTTTGCGCTTTGAGCAATTGATAGGTTTCGATGGTGAGTTCATTGCCCTTCTCGGGCTCTTCGCCGATATTGAGCAATCGGACTTCGGGCGACTTGATATTGAGGATGGTTTGGGCAAAAATTGAGCCCATCTTCGCAAATTGGACGAGGTGTTTGGGTTTGCAGTCGACATTCGCCCCGATGTCGAGAATAACCATCGGTTTACGAAGCGTCGGGAATACGGCCACAATAGCGGGACGTTCGACATTTTTTATCCGGCCCACTCCAAAAATAGCATGAGCCAAAACCGCGCCGGTATTCCCCGCCGAAACAAGCGCCTCAACGCTTCCCTCTTTAAGGAGGCGAGTCGCAACGCTCAGCGAGGAATCTTTTTTCTCTCTCATCGCTTGGGTGGGCGAGTCATTCATCGTGACAATCTCTTGGGCGTGCTCGATATGGATACGGCTTGTTGCAGGATGTTTTGACAGTTCTCGCTCAAGATCGGGCCGACGGCCGACTAAAACGATCTCGATCTCAGGGTCTTTTTTTAAGGCTTCTATCGCACCTAAGACTTCATGCTCCGGAGCAAAATCTCCGCCCATTGCATCGATCGCAATCCTCATATGTGGATTACTTCGCGGTAGTTTCGGTGGCTAGCTTAAGAACTTGTCGCCCTTTGTACTGACCGCAAGCGGTACAGACATGATAGGGTTGAACCGACGCGCCACAACTGGGACAGGACGAGACTTCGGGAATCTCGACTTTCCAGTGAGCCCGACGTTGGTCACGTTTCATTCTTGTGCGTTTCTTTTTCTGAGTCGCCATGGATTATCCTCCATCTTTCAATCGCGCGAGAATTTGAAGTCTCGGGTCGATAGTTATTTCTTGATCGTTGGTTTTGACCGAGCAATTTATATCACATTTGGGGGCGATTGGCAAACTCAAAATCAACACATCGCGAAGCATCTCAGCTAAATCGATCTCATAATCATGGTAGGTGTAGTCGAGGCCCTCGTCAAGCGCGGCAGTGCTCGGGACGAATCGTTCCTCGAAGTCGATCGACAACGACGTTTCGAAGGGGCGCAGGCAAACCCCACAGATCAACTCAGCTTGAGCCTGCACCTGACCCGAGACCATAATCCCTAGGCCGCTATTGGCGAGCGTAACAGAAACCTTGACCGGCTCAAGGACATGCATATCCTCATCGAAGTCTGCGGGGAGGGTTTCTTCAAAATTGACCGATTGGGTGTCGCCTACGGCTTGTAAAATCTGGTTAATGTCGATACGCATAGGATTGAGATTATACCGAGAATAACCACTTTACCCAACCCTCTATTCTATCCTGACTCGATAGGCGGGGCGGTTGTAAATGTAGACTGTGTTCCATGGGCCCGAATTATGATCGGCATTCTGGGCGCTAACCCGAAAATAGTAAGCGCCTTTGACAAGGGCAGGCGGTGTATATGTCATGGCTAAGCCTGTCGAGTTTTCACTGGTGCCTTGGGCGCTCGGCCCGAAATACACCTGATAGCCGGTTATCGGCGTATAGCTGTCGGGCGCAGACCATGTAAAGGTGGGTTTGATCGGCGAGTAAGAGAGCAGGCGCTTGCTAAAGGTGATCGCAGAGGGGATATCGATCTCGTAAGCACCGATGTCGATCGTCGTCTTTAGGATGCGAGGGTAACCCCGATAATCCGAGGTGACATTGCCCGAATTGGCGCTCCATAAATCGTTAGAGCCGGCATTAACAGCGGGGGAATTTTGAGAAACGATAAGACTATCATCCATGAACATCGCGTTGGCGGAGTTGATATTGCCCACATTCACCGACACCGCGTAATTGCTCACCGAGTCCCCTTGGATGAGGCAGTTTCGGAAGGCAAAGGGGTAGACCCCACCGGCTAATAGTTTGCCAGCGAGTATCGTGTTGTTGGCTGTCAATTTAAACGTACTAATATTGTTATAGATTAACGGCGTTGTCATATTGTTCCCAGAGATACTGCAATTCGTCCACACATGCATTCCCGCAACCGCCACACCACCCGACGAGGCAGCACTATTACTTATTACCGAACAATTTTTCCATGCATGTGACCCACCAACTGAAACCCCTCCCATATAGGCACTATTCCCTTGGAACCGAACACCTTGGGCATTCACGAGGCCGCCCGTATCTGATTTATAAAAACACCCGCCCCATTTGTTGTTCGAAAAGGATACGGCATTCCCTGACAACACGCATCTTAGTAGATTCAGGGTCGCATTGGCGTTGAAGTAAAACACACCGCCGTCATTGTTCCATGCCGTGCCGCCGAAGTTTTGCAACGTCAGGTTTTGGACGGAAAGGCTGACGGCATAATTCAGCGAAGCGAAGCGGGTTAGGTTGGTCGCCGAGGCGGAAATGATACAATTGCTGCTGTTGTAGCCGGCTCCGGCACGCAGGGTGATGCTATTAACGTTGGGCCATTCGAGTTGGCGGCTGAGCAATACACTCCCCGTGATGACCTCGATAACGCTGCCATTACTCGCGATATTCAACGGTCGAGCAAGCGACCCAAACGTTTGCCCATTCATCGATGTAACCCCGTAATTCGTTTCGTACGCTCCCATGTCGATCAAGTTGGCGTACGTTCGAGGGTTGCCTTCAAGGTCACTTGTCACGTTGCCTGAGTTCGCGTTCCACAACGCTAGCGAGCCCCTGTCGATCGCCGGTGAATTCGGCCCTATATGTAACATCGAATCGGTAAACATGGCATTCGACGAACCGATATTATTAACATCTTGAGATACCGTGTAATTGCTAACTGAATCCCCTTGAATAAGGCAGTTCTGGAAGGCAAGGGGATACATGCCACCAGCTAATAGTTTTCCTGAGAATATGGTATTGTTGGCCGTTACATTGTGACTGGAAAAGATCAACTCTGTCGTTGTGTTATTCCCAGAGAGGCTACAATTGTTCCACACATGCGCCCCTTTATAGGCCACCCCACCATTTAAGGCTTGATTGCCTTGAAAGACAACATTTTTAGCATTCACCAGCCCCCCATTGTCTGTTTTATAGAAACAACCCCCAGACCTGGCATTCGTCTGCACCGCGTTTCCTAGAAACGCGCAATTCTGAATATTTAATGTCACGTTCGCGTTAAAATAAAATACGCCCCCATTGTTAGCCCACGTCGTGCCTCCAAAGTTTTGAATGGTCAGGTTTTGGATGGACAAACTAACAGCATAGTTTAGACTTGCGAAACGGGTCACGTTCGTTTCCGAGGCCGAAATGATACAGCTCAAAGCGTTATAACTCGTTCCCGCCCGCAAGGTGATATTATTTACATTGGGCCATTCGAGTTGGCGGCTGAGCAATACACTCCCCGTGATGACCTCGATAACGCTGCCATTACTCGCGATATTCAACGGTCGAGCAAGTGACCCAAAGATCTGTCCGTTCATGGACGTCACGGGGAAATTCGTTTGATAGGCTCCCATGTCGATCAAGTTGGCGTACGTTCGAGGATTCCCCTCGATATCCGTCGTTACATTGCTCGAGTTCTGGTTCCACAAGGCCAGCGAGCCCCCATCGATCGCGGGGGAACTTGCCTTAATATGCAAGACTGCGTCTGCAAACCCGGCCATACTATTATTCATATTGGCCCCACTCCCTGCTCCAATCGTGTAGTTGAGTACCGTGTCGCCTTGGATAAGACAGTTTCGAAAGACAACGCCGTTATACATATTGAAGATATTTCCCGCAAGGAGCTTGCCCGCTAGGATGGTGTTGTTCACGGTAGCTTTATAGATGCTCATATCGTTGTAGATCAAGCCTGTCGTCGCGTCGTTACCCGATACACTGCAGTTCGTCCACGTATGCATCCCATAATATTCAACAGCGCCGCCCCCAAGCTGCAAAATACCTGGAATAACGATATTGCTCACCATTACACAATTCGTCCATACATGCGTCCCCATATACGCTACACCACCCTTGTGAGCTTGATTGCCTTGGAACAGAACCCCTTGGGCATTCACATATCCCCCATTATCGGCCTTATAAAAACACCCACCCGAATTGCCTGCCAATAAATTCACAGGGTCTTCACCATTCACTGCATTACCTGACAACACACAATTCTGAATATTTAATGTCACGTTCGCGTTGAAATAAAACACCCCACCATCGTTTTGCCAATTTGCACCCCCAAAGTTCTGTAGGGTCAGGTTTTGGATAGACAAACTGACGGCATAGTTTAACGAGGCAAAACGTGTTTGGTTTATGGCCGACGCGGAGATTATACAGTTCGAAGCGTTATAACCTGCCCCAGCCCGTAACGTAATGTTATTTATATTTGGCCATTCGATCTGGTGACTCACTAAAACACTCGACGTAATGACCTCGATTAGGCTCCCATCACTCGCGATATTTAAGGGTCGAGAAATAGAACCATATATCTGTCCGTTCATGGATGTCACGGCGAAATTGGTTTGGTAGGCACCCATATCGATACAGTTTTGTATCGTTCGTGGATTACCCTCTATATCCGTCGTCACATTACCCGAGTTGGCGTTCCACAAGGCGAGCGAGCCCCCGTCGATCGCCGGTGAATTCGGCCCGACATGCAACATCGAATCGGTGAAAAGGGCATTCGAGGAGTTGATATTCCCCACATCCACCGACAACACAGTGTAATTACTGACCGAGTCACCTTGAATCAGGCAGTTGCGGAAGGCAAAGGGATAGACCCCACCGGCCAATAGTTTTCCAGCGAGTATCGTGTTTTTGGCGGTTACCTTGATGGCCGAATTTATCAGTTCTGTCGTTGAGTTGTTGCCAGATATACTGCAGTTTGTCCATGAATAATCCCCAAATGCCCCTACAGCACCAGCAGAGGCATTATTGTTCACCACCACGCAGTTCGTCCATGTATATGTCCCGAAATAAGCTACCCCACCAATTGAGGTAGTGCTATTGCTCACCATTACACAATTCGTCCATACATGCGTCCCCATATACGCTACACCACCATTGTTAGCTTGATTGCCTTGGAACAGAACCCCTTGGGCATTCACATATCCCCCATTATCGGCCTTATAAAAACACCCACCCGAAACATTCACTGCATTACCTGACAACACACAATTCTGAATATTTAATGTCACGTTCGCGTTGAAATAAAACACCCCACCATCGTTTTGCCAATTTGCACCCCCAAAGTTCTGTAGGGTCAGGTTTTGGATAGACAAGCTAACAACGAAGTTCAGCAAGGCGAAGCGGTTCTGGTTGGTTGCACTGGCCGAGATAATGACATTGGTCGGATTGCCGCCTGACACGGCCCGCAAGGTGATATTGTTCTTATTTGGCCAAGCGATCTGGGAAGATAATAAATAGGTACCTACCGGCAACTCGACGATGTCCCCCGCATTGGCGGTCGTTTCTATGGCGCGTTTAAGATCGGCACCATTATTGGCGACAACCGTTATAGTAGCACCGTAGGCGGGCGCGAAGAGGCAGATAAAGGCGAGGAGAAAGAGGAGGAGTCTAATCGAGACGCCATGAATGGCGTCTTTACTCTTATTGCTAACAAACGCCAATAGTGGCATCTTCACCCTCATATACCAAGGATATCACAAACCGCTTCAAAAGCCCTACCTTGTTGAACTTTTGATAGCAAATTATACTGACACGTTATGACACAGGGTATTCAACTTGAACTAAGAGAAAACATCGAGTTTCGGGGCATCACCCTGCATTGCATGATCGATGGGCAACCCATTACGTCCCGCTCTCCTCTTTGCCCCACCCCTTTGAAGTGGATATTGTCCCAGTATAACGCTCCCTTCGGGCATTATTTTATCCCAAGTATCCTAAGTAGCCTGAAGGTTCTCCCCGACTTTACGCTATCGATCACCGCGCAGACAGGGTCTTACAACGATCTAAAATGTATTGAGCATCTCAAGATCGACGAGACCCTTGATTTTGACCTCGTCAACCAAACGGTTCGCTGCACGGTTTGCGCAGACAGACCCGTTGCCTTTTGGAGTAGTCTTATTATTGACATCGATAACAAGGCAGTCGCCCCCTATAAACGAGGCGTTGCTCGAACACTCTTTGACAAATTGTTTCAATTCCAAGCCACCCAACCCAGCTTTACGATGCCGATCAAAACCTTTAATACAGGGAAGTTGGTGGGTTCGGCCGACTTTATGGATCCTATTAGGGCGTTTAGTGCGTTTTTTGTTGAGGGCAAGCCGGCTGAACTGATGCGACCCACCTTATCGACAGTGATCGATGTCGAGATCAATGTTCGTACGGCTACCGTCATTTTGTCGCCCACCGTTCAACACGGAGACCTGACCTTTTGCGTTCCCAGTGTCCTTCGGCCCTATTTAGATAATATTGAGTATTACGGTGGCCCGAGCATGAAGGCCCAGTTTCGTAAAAAGCTCTTTGCCAAACTCCTGCTTGATCTGGCCATTGCGGAAACCCCCAAAGAAAAGAAACAGATCATTGCAGCAAGCTTTAAAGAAATGAAATTCCTTCACTCGTGGGATCGGACTCAGGTTCGCGACATCCTCAAGGATTTCGAGCTATCGCTTGAGGACGATACGGACAGTATCTTGGTGCTCAATCGCCAGTGGACACTCCTTCGCTCCAGCAATAGCGACCTGTTCTGGGCCCGCGCGGTGCTGGCAAAGGCTTATCCTGTGTCGATCTTTGAGGTCTTTTCCTATGACGAGGTGGAGATCTCGTTGAATGATTTCTTTAAATTTTACCCCACCTTTGAGGCGCTCTGTGAACAGCATCATATCGCTATCAATTGTGACACGCCGCTTGTTCATGAATCGCTTCAGATCGAGGTGGATGCCTCCAAGGATGGCGCTATCGATTGGTTTGAGGTCAGGCCCGATGTCTTTTTGCACGCGAATCGTATCGGGGATGACCATTGGCAAGCCATTCTCGAAACCGGCTATTATCAAAACAGCGAGGGCATTACCCTGCTTGATGCGTCATCACTGGAGCGACTTCGCCATTTGATGAATGTAATGCCCAAGAAAAAAGCCAAAACAACCGAGATCGTGCCCGTGTCTCGACTCGCCATCCTCGACTGGATCGCCCTGCGCAAGAGTGGCATCGAGGTCAAATTGAACGCTGCGACCGAAGCTATTTTTGAAAGCCTTCTCAACTTTACCCATATCCCTGAACAGACCCTACCCAAGACCTTGACGGCCGACCTTCGCCCCTATCAACATCAAGGCGTGAACTGGCTGTTGTTTTTATATGAGCATCGATTTGGGGCCGTCCTTGCCGATGACATGGGGTTGGGAAAGACCGTACAAGCCATTGCCTTTATCGCTCTGCTAAAACCAACCCGAAAAAAACCTATTCTTATTATCGTACCCCCGACCTTGGTCTTTAATTGGAAACATGAGTTCGATCGTTTTTTGCCGAGCGTTCACGTCCTTGAATATATCGGCCTTGGCCGTGATAAAGCGGCTCTTTCGCGAAGTGTCGTCACTATTTCCTCGTATGATATTGCCCGACGCGACCTTGACGAGTTCAAGGCCATTCACTATGACGTGATCATTTTTGATGAAGCGCAAGCTATTAAGAATATTTCAGCTCAACGAACGGCGGCTGTTCGGCAATTGAAGGGGGCTTTTAAGCTCTGTTTGACAGGAACACCTGTCGAAAACCATGTAGGTGAGTATTTTTCGATCCTTGATCTAGCGGTCAGTGGGATCTTTGGTGAACATAAACATTTCATGAAAGATGCCAAGAATGAAGTCGAACTCTTGAAATATTTGGAACGGGTTAAACCGTTCGTCCTGCGTCGTACCAAGAAAGAGATCTTAAAAGAGCTGCCTGACAAGATCGAATCCGATATTTACCTAGAGCTGAGCGACCGACAAAAAGCGTTGTATATTCGGGTGGTCGCCGAGGTGCGTGAGACCGTCGCGAAAGCCTTTAAGTATCAGCCTCAACAACAAGCGGGTATCGTGGCCTTGACGGCCCTGCTTCGCCTTCGACAGATCTGCGTCGCCCCTCAGTTGGTGGTTGCTGATGAAAAAGAACTCTCGCCTAAATTTGAGTATCTTATCGACAAGCTGACAGAACTCGCACAGGAAGGGCATAGTGCGCTGATCTTTTCGCAGTTTCGGAAGTGTCTCGACCTGTTCTCGGCAGCGCTGCAGACCGCGGGGATTGACCATCTGCGGATGGATGGCGAAACCCCCATGGCAAAGCGACGCGAACTCGTTAAAGACTATCAATCAGGCAAAAGTGCGCCGTTTTTCTTGGTCAGCCTCAAAACCGGCGGCGTAGGGCTCAATCTGACCCGCGCCAGTTATGTCATTCATATCGACCCGTGGTGGAATCCGTCCGTCGAGAATCAAGCGTCGGATCGCGCCCATCGGATCGGCCAAACGCAGACGGTTCATGTGTTTCGGCTCATTATGACGAACACCGTTGAAGAAAAGATCATGCTGCTGAAGGCAAACAAGCAAAAACTCGTCGACCAAATTATGGACGGGAACACCACGTCAAAGGCCGGCGCCATTAGCCGAGAGGATTTTGACTATTTGCTCGGGTAGGCGTTTAACATCAAACGCCTTGCATGTTTCATCCCTCGCAATATCGGGAATGAACAAGATATGTATTGGAAAATCGTTAGTTTAAACGCTGAAGTCGAAGCCTGTCCTCGCAAAGAATACATCTTAGAGCGATTCAATAAACTATTATCTTCGGTTGAGATCGGGGGGCAATCCTTCATACAATTATGCGAAGAACTCATTGCGGGGCTACTATCCTTAGCCCATACCGACAAGCAAAAACTACTTTATCTTAGCTCCCCGTCATTTGATATAACGGTTACCGATAAAAAAGACGGTCACTATTTTCTAACGATAGAAAATAGCTCAACGTCTGTTGCTGTTTTTTTAAACACCTCAGAACACGCAAAGTCCTTCTCTATTAAAGAATTACAGCCTCTGGGACTCAATGGAACTTATACCAATATAACCAATACCCAGACCTTAAACACCCAAGGCAGAGGCAAACATGGATTGAATGTCCGACAGAATTCGGGGTGTGTGTTGCTAAAATACAAGAATACTTTTCTCGGAAAATCAGAAGTTAATACGAGGCCTTGGCGTTAAACCGGGCGACTTCGTTTTGGATCTGGACGCGGAGAAGGGCGTTTTCTTTTCGGGCGATATTGAGCATCTCGAGGCGAAACATAAACATACTGCCAAGCAGCAGTAGCAAACCAAGCAAAGCAAGCGAGATGAAGGCAGGTTTACTATTCGAAGGATCTTTGTAAAATCCGATTCGTTTTTGTGACTCTTCCACGAGGGGTTGTAATAAGTGATTTACCGCTTCAATAAGCGAGTTAATTTTTGAATCATGATCCTCTAGGAGGGTTTTAATCTCCTCGTGAGTTGCAAGAAACTGGCGGAGTTTTACAAATGTTCGAGTTATTTGAATATTGACTTGGACGGCTTTCTCGCTGCTTAATACGGATGAAAGCATAAGGATTCCATGTTCTGTAAACGCTAACGGCAGCTTTCTGGCTCCGCCCCAACTTGATGTCGCAAATTGCGATATCAAGTTGTCCTTTTCGTTATGGGTTAGTTGAAACATAAAATCTTTCGGAAATCGAGACAGATTTCTTCTCACTTGCTCGTTCAATCGTCTCGTCTCTACGCCATAGAGTTTCGCTAAATCTCGGTCAAGCATGATTTTTTGGCCACGAATGAAATATATCTTTGAGGAAATTTGCTCGAGGGGAAGAAAGGAATCCATTTCCCTATTTTATTGACCTCACCCAAATTGGTCAACATAATATGTGGAGTTTATTTTACGTCAACAACTTGCTTCGACCACTCGTACACCAAGATCCCCATCGACACGGCGACATTGAATTGCCGTAATTATTCTTTGTAAAACCCGATTCGTTTTTGCGATTCCTCCACAGGGGGATTCAACAGTATATTTACAGCAGCCATTAGCATCTGAACATCTTCGTCTGTCTTCTTTTGTTTATGGTCTAGCTCGGTTACTTGTTTTTGGAGTGATTCGTGGGTGGCAAGCAAGTTTCGCAGCCGGACAAAGACCTGAATAATTAATATGTTCAGCTCGATAGCCTTTTCACTTGATAAAACACTCGAAAGCATGGCGACACCTTGTTCAGTAAAAGCATATGGCAATGATGAAGAGTGTTTAAGCGATCTGAACCGGTCACATTTTGTGACCAGTTGCTCTTTCTCAACTTGTAATAACTGAAACATAAAATCGGCTGGAAAACGATTCAGGTTCCGCTTTACCGCTTGGTTAAGTACTTTGGTTCCGACACCATACAAGGCCGCCAAGTCCCTATCTAGCATAACCCGTTGTTTGCGAATGAGGAGGATCTTCGACGTAATGACCTCGATGGGAAGAAAGGAATCCATTTCCCTATTTTATTGGCCTCGCCCAAATTGGTCAACATAATATGTGTAGTTTATTTTACGTCAACAACTTGCTTCACCCACTCGTATACCAAGATGCCTGTTGAGACGGCGACATTGAATTGCCGTAATTATTCTTTGTAAAATCCGATTCGTTTTTGTGACTCCTCCACAGGGGGATCCAACAGCATATTTACGGCAGCCATTAGCATCTGAACATCTTCGTTTGTCTTCTTTTGTTTATGGTCTAGCTCGGTGACTTGTTTTTGGAGTGATTCGTGGGTGGCTAGCAAGTTTCGCAGCCGGACAAAGACCCTCATAATTAAAATATTTACGTCTACTGCTTTTTCGCTTCGAAGCACACTTGAAAGCATCAATATGCCGTGTTCGGTAAAGGCAAACGGACTCTTTCGTAATCCCATTTTGTCGGAATTGGAGGTCACAAATTGTGACTTCCAATTCTTAAATTCTTCTTCGCTCAACTGAAACATAAAATCGGTTGGAAAACGATTCAGGTTCCGCTTTACCGCTTGGTTAAGGACTTTGGTTCCGACACCATACAAGGCCGCCAAGTCCCTATCTAGCATAACCCGTTGTTTGCGAATGAGGAGGATCTTCGACGTAATGACCTCGAGGGGAAGAAAGGAATTCATTTCCCTATTTTATTGGCCTCACCCAAATTGGTCAACGTGATATGCGGAGTTTATTTTACGTCAACAACTTAAACAAGAAAGTCAATTAAAATATCACTTAAGTTGGGCGCATAAGAAATGGTCGGGTTCAAGCAGCACGGCCGAATTTTGAAACGATATCATCGCTCTGACCCGATAGAACCCTTGCTCGTAGACTGACCATGGATTGAACATTCTCCGAACCCCAGTGCATTCCGGATAGTTTC
>CAIWAN010000106.1 GCA_903910705.1 uncultured Candidatus Marinamargulisbacteria bacterium | reverse complement strand
TATGGCCTATATTTTGGATCGGTTGTCAGGCTCATATGCAATGACCAGCTTGGCCGACTTGATTTCACAAAATCATCCAGCCGTCTCTTCGGCTTAAATTCAATCATTCGCTATGGCTCCCACGAACTGTGAAGGGCTTACAATTTATCTTTGATAAATTCTTGGACAATCGCTCGACCACGTTGACCGCCAAAGCCTTAAACGAAATCGGCTGCCGCGACCGCAAGGGACGTCTCTGGGATAAACGGCAAGTCCAAAAGATTCTCCAAAATCCAGTGTATACCGGCCAAGTCCGGTGGAATGATCAATGCTATCAAGGCATTCATCAAGCCATTGTTTCTGAAAAACACTTCAAAACGGCTCAGCTCATTTTCAAAGAAAAGCAACACCCCATTGGCAGCGTGACACAAGCCCTCGCTCAGCGCCTGCTCCGTTGCGGGGATTGCCATGCCCCCATGACGCCCAGCCATTCGCTCAACAAACACAAGATCAAATACTTTTACTATCGATGTACCAGCACCCAAAACGCTGAAAAAGGGACAAGCCCTTGCTCCGTGAAATACATCAACCAGAAAAAGCTCGATCAAGCCTTAACCCAAAGCCTGCGAAGCCTGACCCATGAACAAGGCTTTTTCCCTATTGAAAATCAGATCCTCAAACACAATCTGACGGTGGAAAAAGAAAGCCAAGCGATCCAAGAAAGCCTGCATCTGCAAGAAGCCCAACTCAAACAGATCGAAGCCCGCAAAGACAAGTTCTTTGACAGCCTTATTTCGGGCGAGTTTAACGCCAAAGAACGCGAGAAAATCCAAGAACAGATCAACGATATGGAAATCAAGGAAAAGCAACAAAAAGGCCTCATCGCTAAGCTGACCTTTGACCTCGGCCAGAAACAGGATGACGCAATCGATACCAGTCATTTCAAGCAAATGCTCATCAACTATCGATCTGATCAAGAAAAATTCTCTGTTTCAGAACACAAAGCGTTTCTTTCCAAACACCTGAGCCAGATCATCTTTCACAAAACCCAATTAGAGCTACAATTCAAAGCCTTGCCATGGCCCATCACGATCCCCTTGGAGGACTCACCATAAGCCCATGGAAACCCTCAACGTGTTCGAACTTTTGATTGATTTTAGGAATGAAAATATCGATACAAGCCTACTGCTATCTGTATCGCAGGCTATGGGTGACTGGCGGAGAGGGAGGGATTCGAACCCTCGAAACCTTGCGGTTTACACACTTTCCAGGCGTGCGCACTAGACCAGCTATGCGACCTCTCCGTATATCACCATGCATTATCATCTAAAACGCGTTTTTTTTCTACAAGATAACTTTGGGGCTGAAAATCATGATATTATCTAAAAGATGATCCGATCATCACGGCGAGTCCAGATCCTGTTGCTTATTTTTCTTCTGGGATTGCCTGTTTGCTCAACCGCGTTTGTTCACCCTAGCCAGCTGACTAAAAATAAAACCCAGATAATCCAAGAACCTCGCCAACAGCCTCGTCCTAGTGACTTTGCTTTTTTTGATCTCACCCTAGCGAGTCATCCCATGGCCAGCTATGTCAATCAAGATGGGGGGATTATTTTTCACTTTGGGTATGTGCGGCCGCAGGGAATAAGCACCCGCATTGATGCCGGATATTTTACGAATAGAGATGGGGGCGGTACCTCCATTAAGACGATTCCGCTCATGATGAATCTGTTGATCGGCTATCCTTTGCAGGCCCGTATTGATGCCTATTCGGGGGCGGGTCTTGGGGTGATCGTGATCCAAGATGTCGGGTCAAAGATGGGGGTGGGATATCAATGGTTTTCTGGAGTTATCTTTGGCTTGACCCCCGACATGTCGCTGTTTTCCGAATATAGTCGACAATACTGCCGGCTTGATGATCAGGCTTATGATGCAGAAATGGTCAAATTTGGCTTGACCTTCAAGTTCATTCCGAGGTAGAACTGTAATGTGCTATCCGCATAAAACAAGAAGGGGTGGACAAACATGGTTCTTGATCTAAATGTATCGATTCGCGATAGAAACAATATTCCAGTCATTGATTTGGAAGGTGAAATCGACGTTTATACCTACCCTAAGTTAAGCGACTCACTTAAACTTATTTTCGAAAAATATCCTACCACGAAAGACATTATTATCAATCTCGGCAATGTCCGTTATATCGATAGTACCGGTTTGGGGGTTATCGCCAACGGAGCCAATCAAATTGCTCGTTTATCGAGTGGGGTCATCTCCATCATCAACGCCACACCACAAATCCGAAAGATATTTGATGTTTCAGGCCTGATGTCCACAAATTTTGCACTGTATGATAACGAAGATGCGGCGATGAGCCGAATTCAGCCACAAGGCTAGGAGGAGCCCCGATGACTCAACCCATTCAAATTACCTTAACGATCCCGAGTCTGTCTGATTATGTGGGCGTTGCCCGCCTAACGGCTTCAGGAATAGCCAGTCGCATGAAGTTTACCCATGAAGATATTGAAGATATCAAAATAGCGGTTTCAGAGGCCTGCACCAATGCGGTTCAATATGCGTATGGTGACTCAATGGGTGATATTACGCTGGTGTTTACGCTACTAGAAAACGCACTTGAGATTCGGGTGAAAGATCAGGGCAAAGGGTTTGACTCAACGGCACCTGTTGATTCTCAAGCGGCGATGAACGATCCTGACAAAATGGGTCTTGGGCTAGGCATTGTATTTATGCGAAGCCTTATGGATCATGTCGAACATCGCTCTACTCCTGAAGATGGGACGGAAGTTCTCATGGTTAAAAATCTAGCGTCCCGCGTCGATATTAACTAACGATCAATGCTGATTCTTATCGGACTGCTCAACCTGATAGCCATTGGGATCGGAACGATGCTCATTAATCTTTCTGAGGGTGAATCTACCATTAGCACCATTTCTTTTTGGATCGGGGTTCTGATCATTATCGCAAGCCTCTACTTTTTTGGACTGTCGGTGTTTGCTCCCAATGTGGCGGGCATTTCCTGATCTTTATTTAATGAGATTGATGATGAGGTAAGAAACCCCAGAAAACATGGCGGCCATAGGAAGTGTGATGATCCATGCCCCCATAATCGTTCGTGCCGTGCCCCAACGGACGTTGCCCGCCCTCTCGACAGTGCCGACCCCCATGATCGATCCTGCGATAACATGCGTCGTGCTGACGGGGATCCCTGCGTGAGCGGTACCGATCAGAACCAGTGCGGCAGCGGACTCAGCACAGAACCCTTCCATTTGACGAATTTTTGTAATATTGGTACCCATTGTTTTAACAATTCGCCATCCACCAAAAACCGTTCCTAAACTGATCGCCGAATAAGCGGAGATAATAACCCATCCATCAATAACAAATGACGCATTGATATGAGCGGTATAGAGCGCGAGGGCGATGATGCCCATTGTCTTTTGAGCGTCATTCGTTCCATGTCCGATACTGTAGAACGTGGCTGAAACAAGTTGTAGGTAACGGAAGGTCTTCTTCGATTTGTGGGGGTTGGCATTGCGAAAGATCCTCATGATGAACGTCGTGAAGATCATGGCGCCCACAAGGCCGAGTAGGGGGGCGATGACGATAAATGAAATGATCTTAAGCAAGCCAGGGATCATGATGATGCTGGGCCCTGTTGAGGCTAACCCCGCCCCGATAAGGGCGCCGATAAGGGCATGGCTTGAAGATGTGGGGAGCCCCAGAACCCATGTGATCAAGTTCCAGATGATGGCGCCGATCAGGGTTGCGAGGATGATCTCAAGAGAGATGAACTCAATATGCACGACGCCTTTTCCGATCATTTTTGCAACAGCGGTACCGAAGGTGAAATAGCCTACAAAATTGGCGAAGGCTGCTAAGATGACGGCTTGGAGCGGTTTCAATGTCTTTGATACCACCACGGTCGAGATAGCGTTCGCGGCATCATGGAATCCATTAATGAAGTCAAAGATAAGCGCGAAGAAAACGATGGTAATGACAATTGTCATAGGGGGCTAAGCCTGCTTTACTTTAATACCACGTACGATCTTGCCAACATAGTCAACCGAATCCACGATGTTTTCCATGCTTTCATAGATATCTTTAAAGCGAATGACATCGATAGGGTCAACTTTTGAGTCAAAGAGTTCGGCGATGCAGTTCGAGAACAGATCGTCGGCTTCATTTTCGAGAATGTGCATTTGGGATTGGATCGTTTCGACATTTTTTGAGTGGTCAAACTCCTTCATTAATTGAACCATCAACTGCCCGATCGTGAGGATAATGTCGGTAAATTTGTTGACCTTTTCGGGGAGTTTTTTGATCTTGTAGATGTCAAATTTCTTGGCAAGATTGTTGAGGATATCGATGGTTCGATCGATCTTGACAGCCAGATCATGGATGTCTTCGCGATCGATGGGGGTGATAAAGGTTTGATTGAGTTGATCGATGATCTTTTTTTCAATGGTGTCAGCGTTTTGTTCAAGTTCTTTAATGGCCAGCAGTTTGAGCTTCTTTTGATCCTCTGGAAGGGTATCAAGGTTGGTCACTAAGTCTTTAAAGATGTGAGCTGCATCAACAAAGCACTGGGCTTGATCGAGCATATATGAGAAAAATCGCGTCTCTCTGGGCAGAAAAAAGTCTAACAGATTAAATTTCATGTGGGAAATCCCTGCTTTCTTGTGTTTACTTGGAGCGGGAAAACGGGTTCGAACCGTCGACCCCGACCTTGGCAAGGTCGTGCTCTACCAACTGAGCTATTCCCGCTTGTTTTTCTTACAAACCCCATTATACCTTGATATTTAGGAATAATAAATATGGAAAAATCTCTGGATTTTGAAGATAAAGGAATAAAAAGTGAATAGCCAAAGGTATTTGTTCTTACCCGAACTTCCCTGAAAGCCTTGTGTTTACTAATGAAATTGGATGTTGGTTTGTGAATGAAAAGAGAATGAAAAAATTCAAGGTTGTGTGCTTTATCGTTTTATACAGCAATATTGAACGCTGATAGGTCAATATTGCTCTTTGCAAATTTGGGTCTTAAATCTCGAACAACTCCACCATAAAGATAACGCATCGTGGACCTTACAGTTTTATGACCAACAAGAGTAGCTGTTTCTTTTGGATTACATCCCTTGTTCACTTGTTCAGTCACGTAGGTATGCCTAAAAATATGAGGTGATATGTTTTTATAACCACATTTCTTTACAAGATTCATTAAGGCTGTTCTAGCACCTTTAACTCTTGCCCCAGTTGCATCACGAAATAGAAACTCTTTCTCAGTTTGGTTTTCTCTTTTAACAAATACTTTTAATTTAGTGTCGTAATATTCAATCATAAATTTCCTTAACAGAAGTAAGAAGGTTTCATTATCTTGAATGAGAACAATTCTAATCTCGCCTGTCTTTGAGTTTTCTGGTCTAACCTTAATCTCCATATTGTCCAAGTCAATATCTCTTAGTTGTAAGCTAAATACTTCATTTCTACGCATACCTGTAAACCATAAAATCATAAGAATAAATCGTAGATATGTATCAGCATTTTTCATAAGGTTTTGAAACATTTCTTCGTTAATAGGCTTCCTCGGTGAAATCTCACCTTCACCCTTTGTCTTTAAAGCGGGACATTTTGATAAGAGGTTCATCTTTACCCCAGTTTCCAATATAAGTCTGATACCCTTAATCTTGTTGTTCATCGTTGATATTTTAATTTCATCTCGGTTTTGTTTTTTATATTCGTGGACCAATACTTTTTTAATCTCATTTCCAATATCTTCAACACTTGTAGAGATATTATCATTAACCCAACATACAAACCTATCCCCAGCAGTTAATATTTTATCTGTAACCTTGTTATCCACATTGAGAAAACATTGAACCTTCAAATATTCCCAAATTCTAATTGATTGAACTTCTGTTACGTACCTAGTAAATAGTAGTTTAGGGACAACTCCAAAATGACGCTGTTTTATCCATACTTCTAAACCTCTTTGAAAGAATTGGTCCTTATCAATATCACATAGGTAGTTATATTTCTGGCTTAAATATAATCGACATTCATTTCTCAAAAGTGGTTTGAGTTTGTCCTCAAAAGTATTGTTTTTATAAATCCCAAGTTCCTTAATCTTTGTTGCTATCATTCCTATTGCATTAGCTGTTGGTATTTTAGGTGGTGGATTAAATAGATGTCGATTCTCCTGATAATACTTTGCATCCAACATTGAGCGTTTAATTTTGTCAGCATTACGTTTTGCTTCAAGTTCAGTAGCCCCTTCAACGGTAAAAGTTCTTAAAACACCCTCTGGTGTATTTATCCTTGTTGTCCATAGTTTCTTCCCCAATGGAGATTTGTTGGAAGTTTCTTTAACAAAGGGCATATTGCTTCTTGTTGTCACTTTATTACAACCCCAATGCCTCACAAATAGCATCGTCAATAACAATATCCTGTGTATATGAATTTTCAGTTTTGAGTGCCTTGCTATTAATAGTGTTATTCCAAAACTCTATAAAATCAGGCTTATCAATGGTGTATTTGTTCCCACACTTCCTAGTCTTTAATGCACCACAATTCACTTGCTTCAAGATTTCCTTCTTGCTCATTATGGTCACACCGCCAGAATGGTCTTTTAAATGCTTCACTAAACTTGTTACTGTTAAAATGTCAGGCATATTATCTATATATGCTAAATTTTCAGAATTATTCATTTATTTTCTCCTTCGTGTAATTTTCCTCACATAAATTATTGTATATAGAAAAAAAACGATTTTTCACGAAGTGCTAAAATAATCTTAAATAATCGCTGAATTGCCTGTGTTTACTGGGATAATTGGTGATCTTATGCAGTTTATCGCGAGAAATATGTTGGGAAAACAGTATTTTACTAATAAAGATCAATCAATTGTGTAGTAATATCACCAAGCAATCAATTACTACACAAGTTGTAGCGTATGTAATATTTTTCTAGTAATTTAACATATCAGTATGTGGTTTAATGAAACGTCCTGTTTATAAGGCATCCAGCGTTTTTATGTTAATAATGAAAATATGCCAATAAACTTAAAAACTAATAATAAAGATTGTGAATGTCTTATAATAATATATTTTATATCAAAACAAGCCAGTCCAGATATGGCAGCCATTTGAGCCTTTTGTTTCCAGTTAATAGTAAGTGATGCGTTGTTATATCAATCAGCCTTAAAGTCGAATATTAGAGTGTATGGGGCTGAAATATGATAAACGCAAGTAGCGTTTTCAAATCATAGCATCGACAACTTAAAAATTAATGAATATGCAACATTTCCCGCTTCATTTTTTGGATTCTTACTTTGCGACTGGAATAGCGTGTAGTATTGATATGATGCCAAACCATCAACCTCAAAAGAATTTGAGATATTAAATCCAATCCCAGCTTTTGGCTCTATGACGTTATAAAAATCCTTTAATCCATTTTTATCTATACCAGTGACTCCAATATCAATTCCCCAAATAAAATCAAAAAAAATCACCGGATCTTTAACAGTAAAATCTATATTGGCATTAACCAATGAGGCATTAATATTTCGTCCACAATAAAATGATATCCCAAATTTTGAGTAGTTGCTGGTATTTAGAGCAATAGTGATACCATCGGCTATCATATTAGATTGTGATTGAATGATTGAACCTTCACGTTGTAGATCAATATATTTTGTGCCAATACCGATATTTAACACACTTGGCTTTTTAGTATAATTTTTTGTGGAAGCATCACCAACATAAATATCCATAAAACCAAAGGATAATCCAAGAGTAGCTACAAATATAACGACACGTAATAGACTCATATAACATATATATATGCTATTAAAAAATATTTAACGTTAATTTGTAGTTTATAGGATGTTTTCTTTCACATACTCAACCCATTCTGGATGTTTAATACACATCTTCTTAATTTGTGCTAAAGCAATGTCTAAGATGGCTTTATCATCCTTTTCTACCGATGGTTTTCCCTGTTTCAACATCCGCATAATGTTTTTACGAAATACAATATTCCCAGTTTTTCGAGCGTCTTCCTTTAGTTGCGTTATCAATGGCTTGTGTAATGCTAACTTTTGAAAAAAGGATGATTGATTTTTGGTAATATTGTATTTTTCTAAAAAGGTAACGCTGGGATTACCTTTTTTTCTTCGACCTCTTTTAAAATCTTCATCTTGTAATATTAATTCACCAATTCTAGTTTCCACATCAAGTAATGCCTCAGCAATAGCCTGAGCTTGGTTGAGAACTTGAATCCGTAAATCTGCTGCAACATCCAACTTATCAATGGCTTTTAATGTAGCTTTGGCAACTTCAAGATAAGTTTCTAGCTCAACTTTTATCTTTTGTGCTTCCGGTATTGTTGCTGGAAGTGTTGAAGAATGTTGAAGAACTATATCAATTTTGGGGTTATTCTGTTCATCATGTAAAACAATAAGATCAAAATCTTTTTTGCCGTTAGTAATTGCCTCAAGAAAAGGATTTGAAACAGAGTAAAATCCTCGGTGGATTTGTGTAAAGAATTTCAATGCTATTAAAAGTCCCCAATATTTATTGACTGTGTTTGGGCTTTTGTCAGTAGCCTTACATATTTTATCAATAGTTGTTTTCGTTGAAATAAATTGATTGTTTTTAACTAATTTTAAGATCGCTATTAAAATATCATCTGATTTGCTTGGAAGTTTATATGTTCGGCAAAAAGTTGCAATCTTATTAATATTTAAGTCTATATCTAATTCATTCTTTTGTTTTTTTGCTTTTCCCTTTTCAGCAACATATTTGCTCATTTTTTTGTTGCCGCCTCAAGTTTTAATCCATAATTATTGATGCCTTTTGGGATAACTATACCGCTCTTTTTAATTAACTCATTTTTCTTCATTGGAGCATAATTGACATGATGTTGCCATCGACCAAACTTCCATTTAATTTTTACTATATCAGGGTGTTGCTCTTGTAACGATTGTGCCATCTTTAATCGTCCATTATCTTTATAGAGTTCATCAGTATTTCCACCTTTTAAAGTCATTGTTTGAGCTTTTTCTTGTGTAAAAGAATTAAATAGAATTGTACACCATCCATCTTTTAATAATCTTAAAGATAAATCCGTATCTTCATTATATCTGCCTCGCCATTTATAATTATCATATAAATCGTTTTTAATTAGTATACATGAATAGATTCGAGTATTAATCACAAATGCTGGCAATTTTCTTCTAGTGATAATGAAAAAATCATAGTTAAATCCAGCTAATGCTACATTGATATATCGGTCAACAAAATCCTCAGCAATTTTAAAAATAGTACCAGACGATACCGGAACACAATAATTATTGTTCAATCTATTAAATCTACCAATATTGTCATCTAGTATCCAATGTCTTTCTGCACCAGTAGAAATCGAATGTTCCCATACCCAGTTCCTTGCTGGTATCGAACCTTGACCTAAATTATTAAATGGAAGTGTTAATATCTTTTTTGAATCAATTACTTTAGCATACTCATCATATTCTTGTGGCTCGATAACTATATGATAAGGCACATTCATTTTCTCAAGTGTCTTACTTGTTAATCTAGTATCCCAACGTCCTTTTGAAATTATATAGACTGGATATTTTGGGTTCATGATTCATCAATATATAATTTATTAGCATGATGTCTAATTTGTTGTTCTGGAAACCAAATACTTTTTGATTTTGGTGATAATTTTTGCCCAATAAGTTTTGAAAAATTATCAACATCATTTTCTGTCTGAAAATGAACTATTATTTTTCTGAATGAAGTTAAATCTTCTTGTTCAAATTCCGGCATTCCTTGCCATTCAGCTTTCCAATTAGAATATTGCTTTTTCGCTTCAATTTTTTGAATAACGTGTGATCGAAGTGGAAGATCACCGTTTGCGACAGCATCTCTTTTAGCTTCTTCCACCAATTCAGGATGTTTTGCAAGTTGTTGTGCATAATGTGATTTCTTTTTTTCTATACCTTCTGGAAGTTGTTTTCTTTTCATGGTTCCTTTGCCAGAACTATGAAAATCTGGAAGCCTTAAAATATATTCTCCAAGTCGAACTTGGGCATCAATTAGTATGCATGCATATATTTGTCCATTGACCAAACATTTTTCGCAAAAATCATTAGCACCATTAATGTTTTTTAGCCGTGACAATTGAGCTTTAAACATTTTGATAACATCATTTCCATCTGAAATGAATTTAACTAACTCTGGAATGGTGTCAGGTAATTTATTACTCGAAAGAACCAAGTCAGTTATTGGAAGGTCTTCATCTTCTATTGCTTGCATCAGTTTATTATATAGATTTAAAAAGCTGTTTTTTTAAGTTGAATGAGAAGTGGTAATAAGTGTTCAGCGTCAATTATTATTTCCCCTCAGCGTCAATTAGAATTCCCTATTTTGTAGCGGCAAAAACCGTCATTGTTATGCACGTTTCTGCCCCTATTTTTATCCATACTCCTTTCGCATAATCGCCGATACTTTCTCT
>CAIWAN010000105.1 GCA_903910705.1 uncultured Candidatus Marinamargulisbacteria bacterium | reverse complement strand
TTAGAGGTATGTGATTTACCCCTAAAAAATTTTGGGGGCCTTTGCCCGCTGTCAAGTGCTTTTATCTCGTTGTTTGTCTGCGCTCAAGCCCATTTAGCTCTCCGGTTTTACTCATCTACCCGACTAAATTTTATGCGCCCATGCGTTAAGATTGCCCGCCGACCTTTCGTTTGCCGTTCATCAAAATCGTCTACTCAAACTTGCTCGCGAAGGTGGGCAAATGACGGCCCAGCATCTTCGTGACCTGGAGGCGACTCGCCGTTTTGCAACACTTGTCGCCGTTGTTCTTGATACCAAAGCAACATTGATTGATGAGATTATTGACATGCATGATCGCATCATGGCAATGCTATTTAATCGGGCTAAACGCAAGCACGATGAACGTTTTCAGAAATCAGGCAAGGCGATTAACGAGAAGTTGCGGCTCTATTCGCGGATTGGCCGCGCGCTGTTAGAAGCCAAACAACTTGGGATAAATCCGTTCACTGCTATAGAGAAGATAATTTCTTGGGATACGTTTACTGAGAGCGTGACAGAAGCCGAAAACCTTTCTCAAACGGCTGACTTTGATTTTTTGCCATTGGTTGGTGAAGGGTTTACTCAGCTTCGCCGTTATACTCCGGCCTTTCTTGAAATACTTAACCTTAAGGCATCCCCGTCAGCAGAAGATATTTTCAAAGGGGTAGAAATACTCAGAAGCATGAATAATCTACAGTTACGAAAGGTTCCTGATGATGCGCCAATCAGCTTTGTTCGTAAACGATGGGAAAGCGTTGTGAATGCTCCAGATGGAATTGATCGTCGCTTCTATGAATTATGTGTTCTTTCTGAGCTAAAAAACGCCCTTCGGTCTGGGGATATTTGGGTGCAGGGTTCCCGTCAATTTAAAGATTTTGATGAGTATTTATTGCCATCAACACGGTTTTCAGAACAACGGAATCTCAATGAGCTTGGCTTGGCGGTTGATACTGACTGTGAAAACTATCTTGGTAATAGGCTTGCCTTGCTTGAGCAAGAATTGGCAAAAGTTGATAAACTTGCCAGACAAAACGAGCTTCCTGATGCTGTGATAACTGAGAATGGCTTAAAAATTACGCCTCTTGCCAATACTGTCCCAGATGAAGCCGAAGAATTAATGCGTCAAGCCTATGCATTGATGCCTCACCTGAAGATTACTGAACTATTGTTGGAGGTAGATCGCTGGACGGATTTTACTCGCCATTTTACGCATCTTAAGAGCAACAAAGCAGCCAGCGATAAGCAAGTCCTTTTAACAGCTATTCTCGCTGATGGTATCAATTATGGATTATCCAAAATGGCTGAGTCTTGTCCGGGAACTACCTATGCAAGGCTTTCATGGATACAAGCTTGGCATATCCGTGATGAGACTTATTCGGCTGCATTAGCAGAAATTACGAACGCTCAGTTCAAACAACCATTCGCTTCATGGTGGGGAGACGGCTCTACTTCATCGTCAGACGGACAGTGGTTTCGGTCTGGTGGAACGGCACAAGGCTCAAGTCACTTTAATGCCAAGTATGGCAGTGATCCGGGGGTAACATTCTATACGCATATTTCAGACCAATACACTCCCTTTTATACCAAGGTAATAAATGCGCCGGTTCGAGATTCGACCTACGTTTTAGATGGGTTGTTATATCATGAATCAGATTTGATAATTGAGGAGCATTATACGGATACAGCTGGTTTTACCGATCATGTGTTTGGCCTTACTCATCTTCTTGGTTTCAAATTTGCACCGCGTATTCGTGACTTAAAGGAAAAGAAGCTCTATATCACAAACGGTCAAAATAATTATTCAGCCCTTACAAGTATGATTGGGGGTAATATCAGTGAAAAAACAATTCGCACTCATTGGGACGAAATATTAAGACTGAGTTCATCAATCAAGCAGGGCACAGTTACGGCTTCTCTGATGCTGAGAAAACTTGGGAGTTACCCTCGGCAAAACGGATTAGCTGTGGCTTTACGCGAATTAGGGCGAATTGAACGCACATTGTTTGCTTTAGATTGGATTCAAAATGTTGACTTGCGCCGAAGGGTGCAAGTGGGGCTGAATAAAGGCGAAGCAAAAAATGCACTTTCGCGGGCTGTGTTCTTCAATCGATTAGGGGAAATGCGTGATCGGAATTTTGAGAATCAACAATACCGCGCTTCCGGTTTGAATTTAATCGTAGCGGCCATTGTGTTATGGAATACGGTCTATCTTGAAAGGGCAATTCAATCTTTGAAAGCACATGGTTATCCTGTTAATGATGAGCATATTCAGAATTTATCGCCACTTGCTTGGGAACATATTAATCTGATTGGGGATTATGTTTGGAAGCAAAACAAAAAAATCAATCTTGGCAATTTCAGATCACTACGAAACTTTGAAAACCCTTAACGTACGATTTTTTCCGTTTCGTGAGCTGACCCCTTAAAGTGATGCAACAAGTGCTGCCATGCCAGAAATCCATATTATGTCTTGAGGTTCTCGATCAAGTCCATCATGGATCAGAGATAATGTCTTTCCCATCTGAAGTTTTTCAGCCATTAGTTTCTCGCTAAGGCTTGGCATAAAGGAGCTCTCCATCTCGTTGAACAAGTTGAGAAAAGTAATCATTTTCCTCTAGATTCACAACATCGACAGGTTTACTGAGTGAGACATTAAGATCGAAGGCTAGTCGCAAATAATTTAGACCACTAGCCCCAACAATACCTAAATCAACATCTTTGGCGGTCGATGGATTTGTTTGCATACTACCAAATAAAAATACCTTCGAGACCTCGTATAAACGCGCAAGCTCAAGAATTTTCAATAAGTCTGTATCAAGCATAATAGAGTTATCATATCAATAATACATAACAATGGTCTACTCTTCGCACAATGGAATTTGATCGACCGGAAATTATCCCAAAAGCGTCAAGGACTAGTTTTTACTTGGGTGCTGAACTTTATTTTCTAATGCTTTGACAATTGTATTGCGAACTTCTTTATCAAATGTAAATTTATAATCATAAAAATTAGCACCATTTACATGTAGATAGGCTAGTAATGAGTTCGCAACTATTGAATCATCGGTGAGGTTTTCAAACCCTTCTTGTTTAAGAAGATTTACAATCATTTTATATATTTTTTCAGGAATTTTAGATTGATTCTCGGTAGGGGAATTTTGTTGTAAAGATGGAGCACCATTTATAAGCCAACCATTTTCAGGAACATTTAGCTTTCTGAATTCGGATAATAAATTACGCAACTTATCTTCATTTGTTGGCGTAAGACCTAATTGCATCAGGTAATTAGTTAATACTTTAATAGCTTTATTCTTATCTTGCCCCTCATAGGAATATAGGTTACTTTCGATAGCATCAATTGCAGTCTTCGCTTCAGTTCGGTTGTTAATAGTGCCCGTTCGGTCTAAATCAATTTCTTTATCACATATAATTTCCCTTATTCTAGGACTAAATGCTGAGCTTTTTATTTCTAATACCATAATTATTCTCCCTCCAAATATCAACTTTTTATACTCATCTTATGCCCGATATATTTATTGATAAACATTTTATTTTATTGAAATATTACTTTGAATGAAGCCGACTTTGTTGGGGGGGATCCATTGAAGGATCTTGCCTTCGGGGGAAATGATCGCGGATATGCCTGTATTGCTCGCTAGAATGAGGGGTTTATGCAGCTCTGCGGCCCGAAACATGGCTGACCGAAGATGAAGCGCTTGAAAATGACGATCGAACCACGCATCATTGGTCAACACGACTAATATATCGGCATCCTTCAGCCCTTGATAGCAAGCCGGAAACATCGACTCGTAACACACAGTTGCCCCATAGCCTACCCCATTAAAGTTTATCGTTTTAGGCTGCGGCCCCGAACGAAAATAATGCACTTCTGGGTTGGCCAAAAAATTTAAAAACGGGGGGATCGTTTCTGAATAGGGAACGAGTTTATGTTTAAAATACGTTTCTCGAATAGCCCCACGCTGAAAGTAACAAACCGCATTATAAATATCATCGCCTCGTTTGAGTGGTTGCCCAAAGATAAGCAATTGACTAGGGGCGAATCCTAAGTCGCGAAAGGTGCTCGATATTTTTTCTTCCCACAGATCCCCTATGATCGACTCGGGCATGACCAGCACATCCCAATCACGGTCTGTATCTTGGATCTTTTTAATGAGATCGGCATAATAATTTAGTTGAGCCCCATATTTTCTAGGATTTAATTTATCGCTTTCTTTGATATTGGGCTGCAAAACCAGAACATCCAACTGTCGAGGCGGAGCCGGTATGGGTCGCCAAATATTTCCCCCGCTCGCCACCGTGAACCAAACGATAAAAAATACAATAAAAACCTTATAGAGCCGATTGCCTTTGCCAAGAAAGATATCCGCACCCATCGAGGACACGACAACCATAAAAAAGCTGATCCACCCTGCCCCCAAAAATGGAAACCGAGACAGCCCCAAAAATGGAGAAAACGCTTGAGTATAATATAACGAAAACAACGGATATCCGAACGTGCCGAGCATCATCAGCTGCTCAATAATAATCACAATAAGCCCTCGATACAGGGGCGCCAACTTAAACGACCGAACCCTCCAAAAAGCATAGACCAAGGCCATCATCCAAATAAACCCAAGGATGGAGACGAGCAGATAAACAAGAACGCCATGCCACCCCCCTTCCCATTGCATCAAGGATAAAAGCCATCGTGAATGGATCGTGACAAAAAGAAATACAGGAAGGATCAAGACCTTGGGGAATTTTTCTTTCGCTCGATCCATCACGATCAAGGTTAAGGTCAAAACAATAAAAGGCAACCAATAAATATTGAACTCATAGGCTAGAGCGAAACCGATCGAACCTAGTAGAGCAAGGATCATGTTCATGGGCTTCATATATTGGGAATAAATTCGATATCAAAAAGACGACGTCGAGCAATACTCGGTAACAAGCCGTGTTGAGCATATCGTGTCCAGTGATCTTTGGCGCGTTTCATATCCCCTAAATGATAAGCCAGATCGCCAGATAAAAGATAGGCTTCGTAGAGTTCGGGATCGATCTCAAAAAGTTGATCAAGAAGTTGACGGGCTTCTTCTCTCTTGTTGAGTCCATAGGTAAAGGCAAAAGCCATATTGTAAAGACCACCGGCTGACAGGGCGGTCTTATCCCGAAGGATGCGCTCGAAAACCTTGCTGCCACTTTGAAAATCTTTTTGTAAGAGATAGATAACGCCTTTGTTATTAAGGATATTTTTATGTGCAGGATCCATTTTCATGGCCATATCGATAAGGTCATGCGCCGAGGCCAATTTGCCTCGAAAGATATCCTCGACTGCTTCATTGTTCTTGAGAATACCCATGGATGAATCATGGCTTTCTTTTTGCTTTTTTCGAAGAAGATTACGATTAAACACGGCAACCAGACGCGTACAGTCTAGATCGCGAGCCACCAATATCAACGATTTCCCCGTCACATCGAGATACGGGCAGTTTTTGAGAATATGTTCTCGCTCCTTGATATCATCTCGCTGATAATTGATCTCTAGCAGTCGACGATAACCATCAAGGCTTTTATCGACATCCCCAATCATCTCATAGACACGGGCTAGTTCTTCGAGGAGCACTTGATAGGCGGGAGAATTTTCAACCGAGATCGAATCTAACGCCTTTTTCAAATAGGCCGCCGAGGTCACCGGATTACCCAACCCCTCATAACAATACGACTGAAGATGAAAAAGGGCAGGATGAACGTGTTCAACGACCATTTGTTGTAAGTAAATAAGGGCTTCGTCATAGGACTCTTGTTCGATAAGCGATCGAACGAGCCAAAGCCCTTTCTCAAGCGTAAAACCGGCAGCCAATTGATCTCGACGGTGTTGAACAAGCAAGCCCTGTTCGACGGGAAATACCTGGCGATAAAAGTCATAAAATGCCTTGTCCTCAAAAAGATCGGGGCGTCGACTTTCGAAAACATCTCGAAGCGAGGTAAAGTCGCCCTTTTTTAGATAGGCCTTTAATAAAATGATGGACGCTTCCAGCTCGTTCTCTCCTCGATGAAGAAGATCTCGGGCTATCTCGATCGTTCCATCGAGGTTATCACGATTATAATAGGCTTGAGCAATGGTTAATTTAGCATCGGCATTCTGCGGATCATCGGTTAAAAGATCTCGACATTGGGATATGACCGCGATCGACTTACTAAAATCGACGGTAAGCATTCGACGCATGAAATAGAGGGACATATCCGTCTCACCATGACCCTTGTAGTATTCCCCAAGGTATTGCAAGACAGAGACTTGGTCGGGATAAACCTCTAATATTTTTTTCAGTCCTTCAATGGCTAATTTCTCAAAATGTGGATTACGAGCCAATTCCCAATAACTATCGGCTGCCTCGGCATAGCGCTCAACGAGAATAAAATACTCCCCCTTTAAATGAAGTGTAGGGGGGAACGCGGGATAGTCCTTGTCCAAACGACGCAGACTGTCCTGAATAAAGACATCTTTGACATGACGATTTTCAGACGTTAGCAACGACTTTAACAACTCTACCGCCTGCTCGGGGCGTTGATAGGAAATATCCAGATCGATCAGCACTTCTTTGATCACCTCGCTTTGAGGGTTCTCTTGATAACATTTTTCGATAAAGTCGATGACATCTGGAGCACTTTGACGATTCAGCTCAAGACGTTTCAGCGAAAAAGACACGGCCTTGGGCCATTCGTGGTTTTGAAAATACAGGTCGGAAAGGATTTTGTAATACCCTTCTCTTTCGCCGTTCATCATGATCAATTTCTCGTATATATCGATGGCTTGTTCCAACTGACCGATCTCAAGATACGACGCAGCGAGATAGTTAATGAGCTCTTCGTCAAAAATACCCCGTTCATACAATCGAGCTAAAAGATCAACGACCTCATCATATTGTTGGGTCTTAAAATACAGCCCCGCCAGTTTTTTGTAGTAGTCCATATTGAACGGATCGCGCTCGATAATTTCTTCCATCTCGTCGATGGCCTCCAGTTCATTCCCTTCGGCAAGGTAAAGTTCGGCGATGGAAACCTGAAGTTCAAGGGGCGGATTGGGGTTTTGCAACTCCATTTCATACATCATCAAAATTTTGCTAGAAAACCGAGGCGCCAAGCGAATAACCCGACGGAAATAATTCATCGTTGCTTGTTCATACTTGTGTTGCTCGAATAGAAAAACACCCGACCGATAGAGGCTGGTTACATCATCGTGGGGTGTGGCCATTATTTAGATAATATCTAAAATTCGAAGACTATCCCGACTTCTGAAATTGCACCGTTCTGGATGAGGCATCAACCCCAAAACATTCTTTTTTTCATTAAAGACACCAGCGATAGAATGCAGCGAGCCATTGGGGTTGTTGCCCGAATAGGTAAAAGCGATCTGATCGTTGTCTTCGAGTTTTTTAAGGCCTATTTGGTCGATATGATATCGTCCCTCTCCATGCGCGATAGGCACCGTGATGATCTGTCCTTTTTTGTAAGACCGCGTAAAGGCTGTGGAACTATTGATGACCTTAAGATCGATGTCTTTACAGATGAACTTTTGATCTTTGTTGCGCAGTAGTGCCCCTGGTAGCAGGCCAGACTCGGTTAGTATTTGAAACCCGTTACAAATCCCGATGACATAGCCACCCGCATTTGCAAAATCAACAATGGCCGGCATCAAACGAGCGAATTTTGCAATAGCACCGCAACGCAGATAATCCCCATAAGAAAAGCCACCGGGCAATATAACAAAGTCTAGTCCGGCGGGAAGACTTGTCTCATCATGCCAAATCGTTTGAGCCTCATGACCCAATTCGTCGCGGACAGCGTGGACACAATCCATATCACAGTTAGACCCCGGAAAAACAACGACGCCTACCTTCATGAAGCCACCTTCTCAATCGAAAAATCAAATTTCTCAATAACAGGGTTTGTCAGCATTTTTTGACACATCTCTTTGATGTCTTCGTTCAGCTTAGCTTCATCCGTTTCATTTGAGGCGATCTGAATGAACTTTCCAATACGCACATCCCCAACGGTTGAATACCCCATATGATGCAGGGCATTATTTACCGTCTTTCCTTGGGGATCGAGAACATCATCTTTTAATAACACATGAATATTTACTTTATACATTGCCTTCTCCTTTACCCCCTCCCTCCTTCGGAGGACTCCCCCTTAGCAAGGGGGAGATTAACATCCTTCCCTTACTAAGGGAAGGTGTCCCATCGGGACGGAAGGGTTGCTTTTTATTTTCTTATCTGTCCCTTACCTCTGACGATATATTTATACGTGGTCAACTCTCGAAGCCCCATGGGACCACGGGCATGGATTTTTTGCGTGCTAATACCGATCTCTGCACCAAACCCAAACTCAAACCCATCGGTAAATCGTGTCGAGGCATTCACCATAATAGCCGCTGCATCAACCTGAGACTCGAACGCCTCGATGGCTTTGATATTATCCGACAAAATGGCCTCGGTATGACGCGTGCCAAATCGTGCGATATGAGCAATAGCCTCGTCAACATCTTTCACGACTTTGATGGCGATTTTGTAATCAAGGAACTCTGTCGCATAATCCTCGTCCGTCGCAAGTGTTATCGTTTGATCATATTGCTGTGTGGTTTTACATCCAACAATTACAACTTGATTGGACTTTAATGCTGATATAAGTTTGGGCAAATATTGCTGCGCCACATCGGCATGGATAAGCAAGCTCTCGGCAGCATTGCAAACACTCGGTCGTTGAACTTTGGCATTGATAACAATGGGTTCAACGATGGAGGGATCAGCATCCTTGTCGATATAGACATGGCAATTCCCGATACCGGTTTCGATCGTGGGAACGGTAGCCGTGTCGACCACGGTTTGAATAAGCCCCGCCCCGCCCCGAGGAATAACCAGATCGACAAACGATTTACAGGTAACGAGTTCTTTAACGGTTTCGCGGGAGGTGTCTTCGATCAGTTGTATCATGTTTGCAGGAAAACCCACCGACAATAAGGCCTCATTGAGAACCTTTACAACCGCCCTATTCGACTCGATCGCCGAGGATGAACCGCGTAAGATAACCGCATTCGATGACTTCAGTGTTAAGCCCGCGGCGTCGACCGTCACATTTGGACGCGCTTCGTAAATAATCGCAATAACGCCGATGGGGACTCGTTTCTTAAGAATATTGAGCCCATTTTTCGGGGTCCACCCCTCGATCACATCCCCCACCGGATCGGGAAGATCGATAACGACTTGCAATCCTTCGGCCATACTTTTTATACGATCAGTCGATAGCGATAGACGATCAATCAGGGCTTCGCTCATCCCTGCTTTTCGTCCCGCGACGATATCTTTTTCGTTGGCAGCCAAGAGAATCGCTTGATGGTCGATCAAGGCTTTAGCCATGGCCTCTAAACCCAGATCTTTTTGATTCGTTGAAACGGTAGACATAAAAAGAGAGATCGCTTTGGCGGCTTTGGCTTTGGGTAATACGTCAGACATTTTCAAGCCCCCTTTGAGCAAAATGTGGCGGGTGCATCGCCTGCATATAGATCAAGCAAGATGTTGGTTCTTCGCCCATTAGCAATAATGACATCGATCCCTGCTTGAAGCAATCGGTTAGCCGCTTCAACTTTGGAACGCATTCCCCCACGCCCCTTACCCGACGGGCTGGATGAGCTCATGCTCTCAAGCATGGTTTGAGGAATATGATGCAACGTTTTTAAGAGAACCGCATCGGGATGCAGATTGGGGTCTTGATCATAAACGCCATCGATGTCGGTCAAAATGATCAAAACGTCAGACTTGACGAGCATCGACACCATCGAGGACAGCGTGTCATTATCCGAGAACTTAATTTCATCCACAGCTACCGTATCGTTTTCATTCACAACCGGAATCACACCCAATTTCAACAAGGTGGTAAAGGTGTTTTGAGCATGCTGGGCACGCTGAGCATCTTCTAGCGCGTCACGCGTTAAAAGGATCTGCGCCACTTTATAGCCGGCCTTTTCGAAGAATAACTGATAGTTGTCCATCAGAATAACTTGACCAACTGCGGCAGAGGCTTGTTTTTCTTCAATCGAACGGGGCTCGATACCCAACGCTTCGGCACCACAAACGATGGCCCCCGAGGTCACGAGAATGATCTCTTTTCCTTCATCACGAAGAAAGGAGATCTGGTTCACCAAATGGCGGAGTTGGTTTAAATCCAGTTGACGTCGATCATCCGTCAGAATATTAGACCCGATTTTGATAGTGATCCGTTGCTTGCTTTTAAGGTCGATCACAACCTACTCCACCGTGACACTTTTAGCGAGATTGCGAGGTTGATCCACATGACAACCCCGTAACACCGCTGCATAGTAGGCTAATAATTGAAGGGGAATGACCGACAAGATACCGGTCAGCTCTTCTTCGGTATCGGGAATATAGATCACATCATCGACCAATTGAGCGATGGCGTGGTCCCCTTTTGTCGCAATGGCAATAACCATTCCTTTTCGGGCTTTAACCTCGGAAATATTGCTCAATATTTTCTCATAGCTTCTGCCTTTGAGGGCAATAACCACAACGGGCAAGTTTTCATCGATCAAGGCAATGGGGCCATGCTTCATCTCGGCGGCGGAATACCCCTCTGCGTGAATATATGAGATCTCCTTCATCTTAAGTGCACCCTCTAGCGCAACGGGGAAACCGATGCCGCGACCTAAATATAGGAAGTGATCGGATTTATAATATTTGTTGGCGATATGAAAGATGTGATCTTCGTCTACAAACACCTCTTTGATCAGGGCGGGTAGTTCGAAGATTTGCTTTAAATAGTGGGAGGCCGTATCCTTGCTCATCAAGTATTTAAGTCGGGCCAAGTAAATCGAGAACATGTACAACCCTGTCACTTGGGCGGTAAACGCTTTTGTCGACGCAACACCAATCTCTAGCCCTGCCTTGGTATATATGACGCCATCCGCTTCTCGGGTGATCGTGCTTCCGGCGACATTACAGATCGCAATGACCTTGGCGCCTTTGCTTTTGGCCTCAGCAACGGCCGCTAACGTATCCGCTGTTTCACCTGACTGACTAATGGCGATAACAAGGGTCTTGCTATCGATGATCGGATTGCGATATCTAAATTCCGCGGCATACTCGATCTCAACCGGCATTTGGGCGAACTTTTCAAGATAGAACTCACCCACCAAACCCGCATGAAGCGAGGTGCCACAAGCGGTAATAACAATGCGGTTCATCCCCAACATTTGTCCGGGGCTGATGTTTAAATATTTAAGTGTTACGGTTCCTGACTCGACATCACATCGATCTTGGATGGTTTGGATGATCGAAACAGGCTGTTCGTGGATCTCTTTCATCATGTAGAAGTCGTATTGACCTTTTTCAACGTCCTCGACATTGATCGAGCTTTTTACGATCTCTTTGGGACGCACTTTTCCTTTAAAATCTTTGACCACCGTTTGGGTATCCGTAATGATGGCGTATTCATCTTCATCGAGGTAGATGATGTTTTTTGTATATTTCAAAATGGGGGCAATATCTGAGGAAACGATCGACTCTTTGACCCCGACACCGACGATTAAGGGGCTTCCCTTTCGGGTTGCGTAGATCTTTTTGGGATCGAACTCACTGACCAAACAAATAGCATACGTGCCTTCAAGATGTTGAATCGCAGCGACGAAAGCCTCTTCCATATTATTGGACGCGGCATAATACTTTGCGACCAAGTGAATGATAACTTCGGAATCGGTCTGAGAACGAAAAACGAACCCTTCTTTTTGAAGTTCGGCACGCAATTCTTTATAATTCTCGATGATCCCATTGTGAACCAAGGCGATCTTATTGTCTTGATCGAGGTGGGGATGAGCGTTGAGTTCGTTGGGTTCACCATGGGTCGCCCATCGAGTATGACCGATCCCTAGCTTCCCCGACATTTTCTCGTCGGATATTTTTTCTTCAAGCTCAGAGACCTTGCCGACACATTTAAACGTGTGAAGGGTTTGGTTGATCGTGGAGATCCCAATACTGTCATAACCGCGATATTCGAGTTTTTTTAACCCCGTGACAATAACATTAACCGCAGGACGCATCCCTACATAAGCGAAAATTCCACACATAAGGCTAACCTCTTTCCATACGCTCCAAGAGACGTGCTAGAAGCATATTGGTTCCGGCCACGCACTTTGACATATTCACATCGTTCGGACTAGACGTGGTAATTCCCGGATCACATGATTTACGAAAATTACCAATTTTCTTGCATATTTTGGACGAAGGACAATCCTCACACCGAACCGACAACTCCCCAGAATAAAACGCATTCTGATACGGCTTGGCGGGTTGGATGGGTTTGGTATTTGGAATATGATGAAATTCCGAAGCACCAATCTCTACCATAGCAACTATTTTATCACAGCCAAACTAATTCTTAAACCTTGTTTCCTCGGGTTTTTCGTCAAGAAGATAATCGACCACTTCTACGCCTTGCATAAAGCTATGGTCCATATTACCGGCCTCGTAGCGCCATTGGCCAAAACGACCGCGACTAAAAATGCTGTGAGACTGAAGCAGAGGCATCAATGTTTCGAGGGCTTTATCACGATTAAGGGATGGGACGGGATACGAGTAAGGGATATCGATCAGATCCTTAAACTCAATAAGAGGCACATCTTCGGGCTTAATGAACTGACTATTGACAAGGCCTTGTATCGTTTCATCGATGATAGTCGAGGCACTATGTTGTTTATGCTCAGAATAAGACGTTTCACACATCAGCAAAAACTGTTTTGCAATATCCGGCACCATGTTGGGTGAGTAATTCGACAAATAGGTGACACGATAGAAGGGCGAGTTGGTCTCGGGGAAATAATTCCAACACTTTGTGCGTTTATCCGCTTCGAGTTGACGATTAAATCCGAGCCCCACACTATAGCCCCCACTATGAACGAGGTCTTTGGTGGCGTCTTTGCCTACGCCATCCAGATCACTGTTTAGAACCAATTGGTCTAGGGGCGAGGTGTTAATCAACTGGTCATAGGTTAAGGTTTCTCCTGTCGAAAGGGTCAGGGTTTTTGTGGCCGTATGCGTTTGCGTCACGGACACATTAAGTCGAATAAAGTCGTTAACCCCCTTCGAAATACCCTCGAAAATACCTCCAGTCCCGCCGAATAAAGGGAACTTAAACATATTATTTGGCCCCCAACTGGAGTCACTTTGATTCAAAATAATATTACGAAGCACTCGTCGGGTATCGATAACGCTGACTCGCTCGGCGATCCATGATTTGGCCATATCTTTTAGAGGCTGAGCCCAAACTTTAAAGTTATAGGGACGCATAAAATGCTTGGCGATACCCGCACCAAAAACAGCAGTGATCCATTCGTCAAAGTTATTCGTAGGCATTGTCGGGTCAGCATCCAGTAACCCTTCGACACATTCCCACATTACCTCGGGTGGCAAGTCTTTGATATTGTTTTGAAAGGGATAAGGAACAAAACGATTCAGTATCCAAACCCACGCTTCGCGTTGATGTTGTAGGTATTGCCCCCCCAACGCTTTTTCGATGACCTCATCAAAATAGGCATAGTGAGAAAATAGCACATGACCGCCAATATCAACCGTGTAGCCCTGTCGCTGGAAACTAGCAGAAAGCCCCGCAACATGATCGTTACGTTCTAAAACGACGAAATCCGTGATCCCTTTTTCCTTCAAACGATGAGCCGCGCCTAAGCCTGTAGGGCCAGCTCCGATAATAATGATCTTTTTGTGCATGATTTGCTCCCTTCAAATGTCCGGTTAATAGTCTATCATTATTTTATTTAACTCTGATACCCTACTACTCATAATTTGAACATTGAATTCATAGGTCATTCGTCCCCAGCCCAAAGCAGTTGAATAAGTATTTGAAAAAGTGATATAGTATGGAAATGGAATCCAAAGAACTGTTAATCGAAATCGGCAAGCTAATTGACGCAAAACTTGAAGACAAGTTTGAACTTCAAAAAGGCTATATAGACTCAAAGCTTGAGCTTCAAAAAGACTATATTGACTCAAAGTTTGAAAGCAAGTTTGAACTTCAAAAAGATTATATTGACTCAAAGTTTTCTCAAATTGACTCAAGGATTGAAACATTAAGAACCGACATTCGAAAAGATATGGTCGAGTTTCACCAAGAAATAATAGCTGACATCGGTAATGTTGAAAATAAACTAACCGAGCTCATTGGCATTCAAAGCAAAGACATTCAAAAACTGAAACTCAAGGTTGGGTAACTAAGCCTCAAGAACGCGCTTCTGGGTCACTCTCCCTAAATGGTAGTCACCGGATCGACGAAGACTCAAAACATATTAAGATTATATTACGGCTGATCATAGAGTGGTTTAATATATCGTATCCACCGATATATTTAATATGAGATCAAAACTTATTGATATACATACTCCTTAATCAACAAATTTCTGTCAATCTAGGATCGGAGTTGTCGAAATACGGACTTTGTCTGTTCAGCGTCAATTATTATTTCCCCTCAGCGTCAATTAGAATTCCCTATTTTGTAGCGGCAAAAACCGTCATTGTTATGCACGTTTCTGCCCCTATTTTTATCCATACTCCTTTCGCATAATCGCCGATACTTTCTCT
>CAIWAN010000104.1 GCA_903910705.1 uncultured Candidatus Marinamargulisbacteria bacterium | reverse complement strand
TTGTGTGCGCTCCGCTCCAGTATTCTTTGCTCATCCACCGGATTATCCCCCCTCAATACAACGGTTTGCAAGCAAACCTTTAATGGCTACCATTCATCCCCAGTCTTAAAAGACTGGGGTTTTCTGGTAAGTGTTATAAAAATACCAACGTAAAGCATTGTAGATATTTCCCGCATACCTTGGGGTGGGGGCTTTCCTATAAATATCCGCTCTGAGAGAAAGCACTGCCCTTGGGTTGGAAATAATCATATCCAAATCGATCTTGAGGTTGTTTTCTATCCACGCAGCTTTAGTTAATCGAGAGACAACCGCCTTATTCTTTGACTCAATACGATCATGTGCGATTAAGAATTTTTCAAACCCTAACGAGTCCATTAAGTTTTCTCCAAATTATTCTGAATAGCTGACTTTTTAAATATATTCATATTTAAATCCTAACAATTCACATACATTACTGGGTTTGCGGCTCCTTTGGGAAAATATGCCTTTACAGATTTCCCCATGTATTTTTGCCTGATAGCTTCATTAGCAACAACACCTTCAAATTCCCATCTCCCTGCAATCATCTTATGCTCTTGGGGAATGGTTAGATATTGTTGTGTCCCTGCCTTTAACCATTTCCCTATTTTAAAGATCTCTTTTACCTGACCGCCATATACTGCAAAAGCAAGTTCAGCCTTATTCTTCCTGTCCCCAACTTTCCAGACTCCTCGAGTTGCCTCGTATAATGCTAGATCACTCATTGAGTCTGAATACAATTGGTTAATCCGAATCAGAATGGCCTTTTCGTCAATTTCGATTTCATTTTTCACTAGGCTTTCTCCTTCGACTGTAATATCCCTATCCTATCAAACCTTATCCTATCTTGTACCATGAACGATAACGATACGAAGTCTGTTGTTGCGTCTTCACAAATATTAGATTGAATTCATTTACGCGGGGCTCCCCGGCGCGGACATCAAACCGTCGCCCCCAAGGGCTCCCCATGAGGGCTTCGCCCCTCTGGCGCTCCATTTCGACTTCGCTCAATGCTCGCTGTCACCCCCGAGAGAAAACTCCCGTTTTCCCTCGCCCCTGAAGGGGCCCCACTCCTTTTCCCTGTGGTTCGAGATCCGAGTCAGAGAAGAAATCTTGCACCTTAATAAACAAAAAGCCCTCACGATTGTGAAGGCTTTTTATATCGGTAATAAACGTAAATTTGGCTCCCCGGCGCGGACTCGAACCACGGACCCGCTGGTTACAATTGCCTTAAGCTTTCACCTAAGATTGGACTATATCATCACCCTGTCAGCTTTACATCTGGATGTAAACGTCTACTGATTTAGGCGTCGGGCGCTAGTAGGGCTTATTGATTGGCTTTCTCATCCCTTAGTCTCTGCACCTTCTCATCTACTCTTTAGCCTTCGATGAGCTTGGCTCATGATTGCCCTCGTCTTTACGTTAGGGGTTCCATGAGTTCACCCGATTTTTCCACACTCGCTTTCACGAATGGGCTGCAACTTTGTATGTTCTTCACGATGACAATTCGCACAAAGAAGAAGACATTTATCCAACTCTTCTTTCACTTTTTGCCAGCTTCGAGTGTATCCCTTACTAGATATTCCAAAGTCCTTTTTAGAACGATCAAGATGATGAAACTCTAAAGCATCATCACACTTATGATATCCACAAGCACAACACTTTCCGCCCAAATACTCAATCGCTAACTGTCGTACTCTCTTTCTTCTTGCTTTAACAGCTTGAATTAGATAGTCCCTTCGATCCGAGTACTTGCGTTTATCCGTCGTGATAAAACTCCAATTTTCTCATTCACAGCCAGCTGCTCTACCGACTGAGCTACCGGGGAATCTCCAAATTACGAAATGTATTCTAGCAATCATTGTTGATGTTGTACAATACCTCATTAGAAGAGGGGTTCGCACGTCCGTGATTATGAATATATATGTCTTCGGTTAGTATAAAGTTAAAAATTCCGCTAATTTTTGCGGCCATTACTCTCTTTGTCTTCATTATTGCCTTTGTGATCCTAGGGGAAAAGGCCGATCGATCGTTTATATTTATCTATTGGATCCTCTGTTTTCCGCTCATTCTTGCCTCCTATTTCTTGGCGCGGCGGATCATCCAACCCATCATCGAAGTGATTAACTATCTCGAACAATATACCCATGAAAATCCACTAAATATTCGACCGCTTCCTCTTAAAAAAATAATTTCCAAGAAAAAAATAAAGCACATCGATAACATCCCCTGCACGTATTACAAGGCCAACCAAACCAATTGTTGGGAGAAGTATTTCAACATTAAATCGTTAGAAAAAAGAAACCCGATGACCATTCCATGTTTCGATTGTGTCGTGTTCATCTCCCGCGAACGAGAGGAAACCGAAAAACTGAAGATCTTTTTGAACCATTTACTATCCTCGATCCAGTTCCACTATCAACGCAGCAAACACTACAGTTCAACACTTGAAGAAACCGTCAGTGGTCGAACCAAAGAGCTTCAAGAACGCTCCAGAGAGCTTCAACGTGAAACCATCAAAAGTCGCCTCATCATTGATAATATTGTCGAAGGGATGCTCGTCACCGACCCCCTTGGCAACATTATTCAAATGAATAATAATGCTAAAAACCTGCTTCATATCAATAAAGCGAATGGATACTTAGGATCCATCCTTGATGTCCTTGCCTTTGATGAGTTGAAAACCTCCATCAAAACTATTTTGAACGAAATAAAAAAGACCCCGTTTCACTTGGTTCGTGATGTTCAATTTGCCTCCAAAGGAAAAGATTATTATTTGGCCATCAAAGCCGCCTTTGTTCAAGACAAAAAAACTTCCTTTGACCTCATTATCTATCTCATTGAAGATATTACGGCCGTCAAGCAAATCGACCAGTTTCGAAACGATTTCTTTAACGCTATTTCTCACGATCTAAAGAATCCTCTTGCCAGCATTTTAGGCTTTCTTGATCTGGTTCTTCATGGCCCAGAAAACGACGCCCTTGGCGAGCGTCATCGAAAGCTCCTAAACTTTGCCCTTCACTCTAGTGAAGATCTTCAACGGATGATCGCCGACTTGTCCGACCTCGTTCGGCTCGAATCCAATAAGATCCAGCTCAACAAATTCCTCTTTCCCCTGGGCGATTTCTTCTATGAACTTGAAATGTTCTTCACCCCCTCCATTAGCGATAAAAACATCACGATCACGTGCAGTGTCGAACCTGAAGACCTTTTGATCACGGCCGACTTTTACCGGCTCAAGCAAGTTTTCATGAATCTGATCGGAAACGCCATAAAGCTCGGAACCGGCATACAGGTCAGGCTCCATGCTAAAAAAGAAAATGACAACATTCTCATTTATGTCGACGATAATGGTCCCGGTATTCCGAAAGAAAAGATCCCCTTTATTTTCGATAAATACTCTCGACTTCACAATTATAAGAACAATGCCGATGGTCTTGGCCTCGGACTCAGTATTGTCAAATCGATTATTGGTTTGCATAATGGTAGTGTCACTGTCGAAAGTGAACTCGGAAAGGGAACTCGCTTCATCATTACACTACCAAAAGCATGATCGATTTATTTACCTATCTCTCCTTGACCGCCGTTTCGATCGGTCAGCTTTACCAATTCTTTATTGTGGCGCTTCTTTCTGTGCTCATCCTCTTCTCAACCTATTTTAGTCTAAAGAAGTTACCCGCAAGTCCTCATATTAAAGATCGCTTCTATGTGTTGTTTGTGGGGTTTATCACCATTATCCTCAATGTGGGGCTATTTTTTATCTTCCTCTATCTTGCGAAACGTAGCGTTTTTCTGCCGACTCGATGGTTGCCTGTATTCAGTTTCATTATCCGAGTCATCGAAGTCACCGCTCAAACGATCCTTGCGGCCACCTTGATCATCGCGGTTACCCATCACGCTATCGTTCGTCGAATTGTTAACACCCTTTTCATGGTTCTTGGCGGCTACATCCTGCTCGTGATTCTCTTCATGGCACTCCCTTGGACCTCTCCACTAGCCGAACGATGGCTGTTGGACACAAATTGGGCTCAATTGGGAGGCTATATCGCAAGCCTCATCTTGACCGGCGTTTTCTTCGTTATTAGCCGAAAGAAAGCAGACCCGTATTTAAAATCAGCCATTGCTAGTCTTTGGGTTGCCAATACGTTTCAAAGCCTTTCGATCCTTTTCCCCTTTTTGATCCGATTCATTATGGTGTACAACCTTCTGCTCATTTTGGGCTACTTGCTTATCGAGATCTATATCTTTGATGCGATCATCCACGAACTTTCTTCGACAACCCATGAAGTGGAGGGGCTAAACGACCAACTCGAAGAGAAAATAAAATCGCGAACCGAAGAGCTTTACACAAGCAATAAAGAACTTTTTCACTCAAACTATATGCTTCATCAAGAAAAAGAAAAACTCAATGCGCTGATCGAAAACCTTGAAGAAGGTATTCTCGTCAGCAATATTAGTCACACCGTTCTGATGATCAATACTAGCGCTAAAACCCTTTTAGGGATCGAAAAGAGTGTCATTGGCGCCTCCTTGTTCGATGTTCTGTTAGATAAATCCTATATTCAAGATATCCATCATATTATTCTTAAAAAAGTTCGTTTCATCAGCAAAGAACTCACGCTCACCCATCCCGATCGTCAGTCCAATTACCTTCACTTAAGGAGTTCGCTCTCCACCGACTCCAAAGGCAACATCATTGGGATCATCACCTTGATCCGAGACATTACGAAAGAAAAAGAGCTGGAAAACCTAAAATCAGGCTTCATGCGAACCATTTCACATGAGCTTAAAACACCCCTTACAACCATTCTCGGCTTTACCGAGACGCTCTCCAACGAACGCCGAGGAAGCCTCAATGATGACCAAAAAAATTACATAAAGATCATTTTAGATGAGGGGCTTCACCTGAGTCGCCTTATCAACGACCTGTTGGAGTTCACGCTCATTACCGCCAACAAGATCTCCATTCAATTTGAAGAGGTCAGCCTCAAATCGTTGGTCGGGGAAATCCTCGAAAGCTTTAGGCCCCAAGCGGCGATAAAAAACATTGATCTTTTTTTCGACAACTCAACCAATCTTCCGAGCATTCAAGCCGACCGAGAAAAAATTCACCGTGCCTTTTTAAACGTCATTCATAATGCCATTCATTTTACCGAAAAAGGGAATGTGACGATTAAGTTCACTACTGAAAAGAATAAGATCATCACCCAGATCTCAGACACCGGCATCGGCATTGAGGCGACGAATGTCGACAAGATCTTCGAGCGTTTTATTCAACTGGATGCCGATGGAAAAGCCGGATTCCGTTCGGGACTTGGACTCGGCCTATCTATTTCGAGAGACTTGATCGCCCTTCATGATGGCCGCATATGGGTCGAAAGCAAGCAGGGTCAAGGCTCGACGTTCTTTATTGAACTACCGGTTTCGCGCTAAGGGTATGGATATAGTCTAAATCAGCATTCGTTTCGGAATAGTCGCTCCTGAAATGCGTCCCACGACTTTCTTTTCGCGATAAGGCTGCCTGAACGATCAATCTTGACACCATTAACTGGTTTCTGATGTTCGCGGCATTGAGGCTCAATATCGTTGCCTTTAATGTGTTGAACGGAGCCAACGTTGCCTCAATATAGCTTAACGTTTTTATGAGACTTTGCTCTTCCCGAACAATGCCAACCTGCTCATACATCATTTGTTTTATCCGTTTTGCTTGCCTAGCGGTTCTTCCTAAGGTTGAGATATCCGAAATCACGGGAACGACCGTCTTTTTGAACGCCTTTTTTATCAGTGGTTGATCCGCAATGTCGCGCGCAACACGATGACCAAAAACCAAACACTCCAACAGTGAATTGCTCGCCAGTCGATTGGCGCCATGGATGCCTGTCGAGGCAACCTCCCCACAGGCATATAAACTTGGAATAGAAGTTTGTCCCTCGGGTGTGGTCGAGATCCCCCCGATCATGTAATGCGCGACTGGGCCGATCGGGATCAGATCAACCGTCGCATCAAGGCCTTTCTCTAAACAGGTTGTATAGATTCCGGGGAATCTGACCGGAAATTGAGGGCCGATCGGGCGACAATCCAAGAAGATGGCATGTCCCTTTGCCGCATGAGATGCCAAAGCTCTGGCCACTTCATCTCGTGAAGCTAACTCACCTCGCGAGTCATAGTCAAACAAGAAACGATTCCCTGTTTCATCCACGACAAAGGCCCCTTCGCCACGAACGGATTCAGAGATCAGAAAATACCGTCTTTTCCCTCGACCGAAATCGACCGCCGTCGGGTGGAACTGAATAAACTCCATGTCGCGCACGTCTGCCCCAGCATCAAAGGCGGCCACCACGCCATCCCCTATCGCCCCACTCCAATTCGTGCTTTTTGCGTAAACGGCAGAGGCCCCACCCGTTGCAAGAACCGTTGATTGGGCTTGAATACAGAGTATGCGCTCCTTTTCGCTCAATATATAGGCACCCAAGCAGACGCCATCCTGAATCATCAACGAAGACAGGTGATGATTCTCAAGCACCGTGATATTGTTTTGACGACGAACGTGATGGATCAGGTTTTGCTCTAGAAAACGGCCTGTTTCGTCTTGAATATGAAGGACGCGACGACGAGAATGGGCCCCTTCTTTAAGCAATTCCAATCCGCCAGAGGTTAAGCGCGTAAACGGAACCCCCAACTCAAGCAAATGTTCCAGTAAAACGGGGCCTTCACTCACCAGAATATCGACAGCCGCCTCGTCGGACAATCGACACCCCGTCTTCAAGGTGTCCTGTTTATGCATTTCTGCATTATCTTCTTTGGCAACAGCCATGGCGATACCGCCTTGCGCATAGTAGCTGTTTCCGCCTTGGAGGCGCGATTTTGTCACGATGGTGACGGACAGATGTTTAGGGCAACTCAGCGCACAATATAAGCCCGCTATACCGGAACCAATAATGAGAATATCAGTATTAATGTGGTCCATGGTTCTTTCGTCTTTCAGGAATAGACTTTAAGGGTAGCCCACTCTCGATGAAGCGCGGGCTCACAAAAAGGCCGCAGTAGCACGACCCAAATTCGGCAACGTCTTGATCGCGATAGTTGCAGGGACAAACGATATCACGGTCACTCTCGATCGTCCCTTTTGCCAATCGACAGGGACAAGCGCGATAGCCATATCGACGTTGATTAATAGCTAGCCCTTCAAGCAATTCATGGGTTAGAGTTTCGTTAGGATTCATCATCACGGCGTTTTGTTTTGAGATAGCCGCCATTAGCGTGATTGCTTTAACTCAGAGATCTGCTCGGGTTGATAGCCATTAATGCTAAAACGATTATCAACGACCAAGGTGGGAAAAGATCCGTCCGGATTCCATCGCTCCAGGTCAGCGATGATGACATCTTGTTCATCACCTGACAACAAGTCCACATCGATGAAATCGTAGGCTAAGGATAATTCGGAAAGGAGTTGTTTTGTTTTTTTGCACCATCCACAAGTACTCAGGGCATAAAGAAATAATGAATGGTCGTTAATTTGAGCACTCAACTTTCGTATTCATTAACTGGCGGAGGGTGAGAGATTCGAACTCTCGCGGCGGTATAACCACCCTACAGGTTTAGCAAACCCGCCCCTTCAGCCTCTTGGGTAACCCTCCAAAACAAGACATTCATAGAATTGGCTGAATGTTTAGCAATCATATCGACCTATGGTCGTTTTTACAAGAAAAAGTTTAAGCCTTGGGATATTCCTGTATCCATTTTTTTATAAGCTCTATCTTTGCAGGATCTTCGTTAACATGATCAACATTAAATCGCTTAAAGAGCGCCTTTGGGTCAATGGTTAATATATCCGCCTTTAAGGACTGAAGCGATGAAATCACCGCATCGATTTGAGGGATCAACGATTGCTTGTTCATTAAAACGACCATCGCGCCCCACAAAGGATCAGAGTGAGCCACTCGGGTCGTATCCATAAACCCTGTCGAGGCGACTTGTTTGAGTGTCTTTTCATCTTTCAAATAAAGATTAAACAATATATTCGCCATGAGATAGGGTAAATGCGAAATAATGGCGACCTGTCGATCATGTTCCTCGGCTGAAAGTTCGAGATATCGGGCTTCAAGCTCTCGAACCAACTCCATTATGATCTTGGTTGCTTTTAAACGTACGGGTATACTTGGATAACAAACGATAAAGGGTTTGTTCTTAAACAGCTCTTTTTGAAAGTTATCGATGCCCGTCTTTTCAGACCCTGCCATGGGATGGCCCCCCACAAAGATTGTTTTATTGAGGTTTCTCGTTTCGAGGTCCTTCATGATTTGAGTTTTTACGCTTCCGACATCGATGACGATTGTGGGCGCTGATAAGCAACCCTCAATCTGAAGAATAGTTGAAACGATTAATTCAAGGGGTAAGGCAACGATAACAAGATCAACCTGAAGGGCTGAAGGACAAACCTCCACATATCCCTTATCGATCACCTTTCGACTAATGGCCAAATCGAGTGTTTCTTGCCGCCTTGCAATACCAGTAACGGTGTGTCCCTTTGCTTTAAGCTGCCAAGCTAAAGAAGCTCCGATCAAACCCAACCCGACAATACAGACCTTCACCCTAACACTCCCACGTCGGGCAGCAAATCTTTTCTAAGTTGAAGTGCCTGACCCAGATAAACAGGGGTCAACGCCTGATTATCTTCGGCATTATAATGGATCAAAACGCGGATACATCGTGGCAACGCCCCAGGGACATCAATTTCTTTGACACACATCAAGGGAATGGTCGTCCAGCCCATCAACCTCGCCGCTACGGCCGGAAATTCAGCATTTAGGTCGGCGGTTAGGGTAAAAAATACACTGGCGATCCGCGTCAGATCGAGGTCGTTGCGTTGAAGCATTTCCCGAAGCAACTCTTCCGTTCGGACAAGGATATCCTCCCGTGTGTTGTGTTCAACAGAAATAGCCCCACGTATTCCTCTAAGCATAGATTAATCTTAGCTCACTTTTTTGGGTTCGTATACGAGCATGACATCCTCTCCAAATCGACGCACATCGAGCAACGTTAATGCTGAGACGCAAGACAGCGGATGATCCCAGTTCCCAGAAAACCCATGTTTCGCTAAATTATCCGCCATAATTTTAGGGGCTTGAAAAAAGACATACCGATTGATCCGGCCTGATTGCTCAAAAGCCTGAGCGACCCCCCCCCCACCTTCGACCAAAACACTCCAAACACCTTGCTTTGAGAGCGAAACCAATAATTCCTCGATAGAAAATTGTTTATTGGTAAGGTCAAGACCCAAAACGACGACCCCTCGATTTCGAAGATTCTTCGCTTTCTCACTGTCTTCGCACAATTTTTGTACAACCAAGATCGTTTGACCGGAAGCCTTGAGTAACTTGGCCTTGAGAGGAATATCAAGCTGGGGATCAAGCACGACGCGGATCGGCTGTTTTGTTTTGCGATCGCGCACCGTCAACTCAGGATCATCGGCCAACACCGTCCCAATTCCGACTAATATGGCATCATGCTGTCGACGAAGGCGTTGAACATAGTGTCGAGAACGCTCACTCGTTATCCACTTACTCGCCCCGTACCGATCGGCGATCATTCCATCTAGGGTCAACCCCAGTTTCAGGGTGACATAAGGAATCCCCGTCAAAATACTCGTATTAAAAAAACGATTCATCTCCTCTGCCTGAGCAGAAAGAACGCCCGAGTGAACAAGAATACCTGCATCCATTAGAATTTTTTTTGAATCACATTGTCTCACCTTTGGATTGGGATCTGTTTGAGCAAAAACCACCCTCGAAAGACCAGCATCAATAATGGACTTTGTACAGGGAGGGGTTGAACCCCAATGACAGCAAGGCTCAAGGGTCACATAAATCGTTGCACCTTGTGCTCGTTCGCCGGCTTCGACAATCGCGACCACTTCAGCATGCGCCGTTCCTTGTTTTTTGTGATACCCCGTCGAGATCAAGCGTCCATCCTTAACGATCACAGCCCCCACAAGAGGATTGGGCGCAACGTTGCCTTGTGCTCGTCGTGCGAGGCGAAGTGCCAATCTCATCCACTGCTCATCGTGATGAGCGTCGATCATAGTGGGGATTTTAAAGCCTTTATTGTGGCGGCCATATTATGGCTTTGAAAAATAGCAGAACCGGCAACCAAGACGTTAACGCCGGCCTCTAAGAGCGACTTGGCGTTCATTTCGGTGACCCCACCATCGATTTGAATGTCTACCTCTAGCTGACGACGGTCTATTTCTTGTCGAAGCGAACGGATCTTGTCGAGGGTGTACGGAATAAATCGCTGCCCACCGAACCCAGGATTAACGCTCATGACCAAGACTTGGTCAACGATCGAAAGCACAGGAAAGACGGCTTCAATAGGTGTCGCAGGATTGACGACAACAGAGGGTTTCGCCCCTAAATGTCGAACCAAACTCAGGGCTCGATCTAAATGAACCGTCGATTCGACATGAACCGAAACAATATTGGCTCCGATCTCGATCCAATCAGGGATATATTTTTCGGGCTCTAGGATCATGAGATGAACATCAAGCAAACATGTCGTCATCTTTCGAATATACTTAAAAACAACAGGGCCAAATGTAATGTTTGGAACAAAACGACCATCCATCACATCAACATGAAGATAATCCGCACCCGCGTTTTCGAGCGCCTTTACGGTACCGGCTAAGTCATTAAAATCGGCTGACAATAACGAGGGGGCAACTTTGATCATGATTTTATAATCTCACCATTTTTGGTTCTTTTCAAGCAAGCGAAGGGTCTTCAAATAGTTTTGATACCGAAAATCAAAGATCTCTCCCCGTTCCAAGGACTGTTTTACCGCACAATCCGGCTCATGAATATGGCGACAATTGGGGAACCGGCACTGCCCTGAGACCTGCAAAACATCATAATAATATTGCTGCGTTGACTGAAGGGTGAACACGGTCGGATCAACCATCGAAAACCCAGGCGTATCAACGACTTGCGCGGATGCTTGATGACAATAATGTAGGCTAGCTTGCTTGGTGGTTTGACGTCCTCGTTGATTCTTTTTAGAGACATATCCGGTTAAAGCATCGCTTTCTGGAACAAGCGATCGAAGTAGCGTAGACTTACCCACCCCAGATTGTCCTGCAAGCATCACGGTTTTATTCTGAATCCGTTCAAGAACGGACAAAAGCCCCTTTTCGGAGATCCGAAGTGCCTCCAAATAAAGGATGGAAACATCTAATCGCTCATAGTGGTTAAAGAGGCGTGCGGACGACTCGTCCATGAGATCAGTTTTGTTCACCAACATGGTTACCGGAACCCCATTGATTTGCCAATAATGAAGAAATTGGTCGATGATCCAGCCATCGGGCTGAGGCTCTTTTGCTGCCACCATATAGAGAATGCCGTCGACATTAGCAATGCGCGGGTGGGGAATGAGGTTCTTGCGAGGGATAATCTCTGTAATCTGAGCTTGATGCTCGTCTCGCTCAACAAGAACACGGTCTCCGGGAAAGAGAACCTTCACCGACTTTTTCTTATGACAAACCACGGGGTGGGCCGAATCGGGAAAAGCAACGTCAAAGAGTGTGTTAAAAACCCGAAGAACGGTTCCGGTTTGAGTATTCAAAGGCTACAAGAGAAGGTCTTGACCCGCTGCGAGCTCATTATTGTAATAAATCTCAAGTCGAGACCCCACAATTTGTTCGATCTCAAAGTACAATTCTTTGCCGGGAACGACCAACTCATTATAAAGAACCTCACGATCCGCCCCCCGAATAGAGATGATCTTCACTTGCGTTTTGTTGGTTGGATCGATCACCTTGAGGTCGATCTTCGCCAAGACCTTCGGGCTTTCTGGACCAACCGGACTCAGCGTGATCGAAACAGGGTATCCCTTCGAGAACCAAAGTCGGATCACGGTATTTTCTTGAAAATAAGACCCTGCTTGGGGATCTTGTGAAACAATTTTACCCTCTGCAAAGTCTGAAGAGTAGATCTCACCTGCCTTTTGGATCTGATAGGGTTTCTCTTTTAATAGCTCCATGACTTCCTCAACCGTTTTCCCTCGAAAATCGGGAACCTCCCCTGAGTCGGGACCCATGCTGAGGATATAGCCGATCTTTCGTCCGGCTTTGACTTTGCTGCCAATTTCGGGATTTGTCACCACCACACGATTCATGGAAACCTCATCCGAGAATCGTTTGCCGATCAAAAAAGACTCCAATTTAAATTCACGAAGAACGGCGACGGCCTCATCTTCTTCCATCCCGACGACATTGGGAACTTTGGTCTCGGGGATGCCCGTAACGAAAAACATAAACTGAGAATAAAGCAGACCTAGGAGCAAACCGCTCACAATTATGCCCCCGATAATGAGCCACGTTTTCTTGGTGAAATTAGGCTTACGCCTTCTGGGCGTTGGGATATCGATCATTTCCTCTCGGTCTTCATAGTCAGTCATATAAGTAAAGTATACCCCGACTTGGCGTAAACCCCCAAGACCCAGTATAATGCCCTCCCATGAACACATCACCTTTAGACGAGTTTTCAATCCGACGCGAGAAACGACAAACCTTAATTGACCAAGGCATAAACCCTTATCCGGTTTACTATAAGAAAGAATGGTCGCTTTCGGATATTCGTCAAAAATATGCAACCCTTGAATCCGACAAAGAATCCACCGTCGTCCTCGTTACAGCGGGGCGTCTCATCACGAAGCGCGGTCACGGAAAAGCGTCCTTTGGCCATTTACAAGACGAAACGGGCCAACTGCAAATTTATACGAAGCTTGATGTGGTCGGTGAAGACCTCTACGCTTTATACCGAACCCTCGATGTTGGCGACATTGTAGGCGTCTCTGGCGTTGCCTTTATTACCCACACCGGAGAACTCACCCTCAAAGTCCAGTCCTTTACCTTGCTGTCAAAGGCACTCAACCCGCTTCCTGAAAAGTTCCACGGACTGTCAGACCGAGAACTTCGATACCGAAAACGATATGTCGACCTGATCGCCAACCCTGACGTGATGGATGTGTTTCGAAAACGGAGTTTGATTGTCTCGTTTATTCGTCACTTCCTCGAAAATAAGGGATTTATGGAGGTTGAGACCCCTGTTCTTCACACGATGGCCGGTGGCGCCGCAGCAAAGCCCTTCATTACGCATCACAACGCCTTAGATATGAAGCAGTTCCTTCGCATTGCCTTAGAGCTTCATTTAAAACGACTCATCGTGGGTGGGTTTGAAAAGGTTTTCGAGATCGGTCGCGTCTTCCGAAACGAGGGCATTTCCTATAAACACAACCCCGAGTACACGCTACTCGAATTGTATCAGGCCTACGCCGATGTCAACGATATGATGGAGTTGATGGAATCGCTCCTTAGCGAAGCCGCTAAAAAAATCACCGGCAGCTATGTGGTGCCCTATGGGGATGTTGCCATCGACTTCACGCCACCCTTTAAGCGTTGGCCAATGGCTGAGGCGATCAACACCTACGCAGGCATCAATATTGAGGGTAAAGATTTCAAGGCTCTTCAAGTCGCCATGAAGGAAAAAAAGATCCCGCTCGACCCCACCCACACCTCTCGAGGACAGCTCATTATGTATCTCTATGACGAATTTGTTGAAGATCACCTTATTCAACCCACGTATATTATCGACTACCCCATCGAGACCTCACCCCTCGCTAAAAAACATCGCAGCAAAGCCGGTCTTGTTGAACGCTTTGAATTGATCGTTAATACGCTCGAGATCGCCAATGCTTTTTCAGAGTTGAACGATCCCGTTGATCAACGCGAACGGTTTGAAGATCAGCTCAAACAAAAAGAAGCCGGCGACGAAGAAGCTCACGGCATGGATGACGATTTTGTAGAAGCCCTTGAACAAGGCATGCCGCCCACCGGTGGACTTGGCATTGGGATCGACCGTGTGGTGATGTTGCTTACCAATTCGCAAACCATTCGTGATGTGCTTCTTTTTCCTCACTTAAAAACCAAGCCCGACGCAAAGGAAGACTAAAGTTGGCTGATCAAACCGTCATCATTGGTGGCGGTCCAGCCGGTCACGAGCTTGCCCTCCGCTTAGGAAAGCACGGTCAATCTGTCACGCTTATCGAATCAAATCACATGGGAGGGACCTGTTTAAATGTTGGATGTATCCCGACCAAAGCTTATTTGGCAAAAGCCAAGCTCGCCAAAACTTTAAAAGGCTTAAAGCTTGATGTCGGGTCTATCCCTAGCTTAACGCTCGAGGCCATTCAAGCCGCAACCTTTCGCACGATCGGCCGACTCCGAGTCGCCATGGAACAAGACCTACAACGCGTTGGCGTCACTGTTATCAACGATACGGTTGTTTCGATTGACAACTCCTCCATCACACTCGCAGGAGGCATGACGATCCCTTATGATCGGGGCGTACTTGCCACCGGCACAACACCATGGATACCGCCCGCCCTGCAAGCCTATTCCGCACAACATAATCTCTTCACCAATGAAACCATTTTTTCTCTGACCACCACCCCAAAAACGATCACCATTATTGGCGGTGGCGCCATTGGGGTTGAGTTTGCCTTCATTTTTAGCGCACTGGGAAGTAAGGTCACCCTTGTCGAAGTCGCCCCTTCAATCTTAGGCAATCTCGAAGCCGATTTATCAAAAGAGGTGAAACGACAACTCAAGCTGAGTCGAGTAGCCGTAATAGAAGGCGCAACGCTGACCGATGAACTCTTTCTGGCCGATGCTGTACTTGTCGCAACAGGTCGAAAGCCTCGATTGCCTGCCCAGATGCTGCCGCTCGATTTAACCCAGAACGGCTTCATCAAGACCGGCGCGACCTATCAAACCAGCCAACCTAATTGGTATGCCATTGGCGATATTAATGGACGGTCACTCCTCGCTCACGCCGCCAACGACCAAGCCGCTCAATTGGCTGACTTCTTTCTTCATGACAAACAACCCATCGAAAAACCTATCCCAAATGTGGTCTACTCCCTGCCAGCCGTCGCCTCGGTGGGGGTTAAGTCAAACGAAACACCTAAAGGCGCTATCATCACCAACACCTCCTATAATGTCCTCGGGAAAGCTCAGATGGAAGAATCCAGTGAGGGGTGGGTTCGTCTGATCCATCAAAATGATCGCTTGCTCGGATTTCACGGGTTTGGGGTTGTTATCGAAGACCTTGTGCCCTTGATGCAGGTTGCCATTCAGGAAAAGTTTCCGCTGTCGACACTTGCGTCACTGGTTGCCCCCCATCCCTCTTATGGTGAAATTTTAAAGTTAGCCATAGAACGTGCTGCCACTGATATATTTATTTAAAGTTTGTAAGTTGGATTGACTTTTTTTAAAAAACAACCATAATAAACAATACGATGCTTGCTCGAGAAATATCCCCCATCGCCGCTCGGTTGGCAACGCAATATCCTGTTTTGACCGTTACGGGGCCAAGGCAATCCGGAAAAACAACATTATGCCAACAACTATTTAAATCAAAGCCATACGTTTCTTTGGAAGATATTGAAACCAGACGCTATGCAACCGATGACCCGCGTGGATTTCTGGCCCAATTTCCTGACGGAGCCATTCTTGATGAAGTACAAAAATGCCCCGACTTGTTTTCATATATCCAAACGATAGTCGACAAAAAAAGAATCAACGGGATGTTTATCTTAACAGGGAGCCAGCAATTCGAGATGCTGCAACAACTATCACAGTCCTTGGCAGGTAGAACCGCCATGATAACCCTGCTCCCCTTTCAATATAGCGAAATATTTAAAACACATCCGTTCAAAACGATAAATGACCTCCTTTTCACTGGGTTTTATCCAAGGATTTATGACCAAGGACTAAACCCAACAGAAACGATGCGTTTTTATGTAAACACCTACATCGAACGGGACGTACGACAACTCATTAATATCAAAGATATGTCCCAGTTTGAAGTTTTCTTGAAACTTATCGCCGGCAGAAGCGGACAAATCTTGAACACGACAACACTGGGAAACGAATGTGGCACTAGTCATAATACGATTAAAAGTTGGATTTCTGTTTTAGAGGCTAGCTACATTCTTAAAACCGTACGACCCTATTATAAAAACATCAACAAGCGGGTTATTAAGAACCCGAAAATATACTTTTTAGACACCGGACTTCTCTGTTTTCTGCTCAACATCTATAGTGTCGACCAGCTCACCTCTCACCCATTGCGGGGGGCAGTTTATGAAACATTTGTCTATTCAGAGCTCTTAAAACAACATTACAATCAATCCATTCCAGACAATATTTATTTCTTTCGTGACCATCAAGGCAATGAAGTCGACTTTGTTCTTGAGAAATCAAATGGTGTTGATCTTATTGAAGTAAAAACCTCTGCGACCTTCAACGATAAGTTTCTAGCGGGAATTCATTATTTTGAAAAATTATACGGCGAACAGGCCAATAAAATCGTTGTATATGGTGGCGAGAAAGAACATTTCAGCTATAAAGAGTGTGTCATCGTCAACTGGAACGGATTGCGAAACCTAGTAAAGACTATCAAATGACCCTCCCTGCCTTCCTTATTAACCCCATTCGAAAGCATCGTTTCCAACTTGGCGACTTACCCCGCCCCGTGAATACCGTGTGCGAATCGGCTAAGTGTCCCAATCGCGGCGAATGTTTTAGTCAGAAAACCGTTACCTTTCTGCTGCTCGGCGACACCTGTACCCGACATTGCAAGTTTTGCGCGGTAAATCATGGCTCTCAGGGCGAGACTCCCGATGATGAGATCGAGGCGATCCTAGAAACCATCGCCCACTTCAACTTACAATACGTGGTCTTAACGTCTGTCACCCGTGATGATTTGCCTGACGGCGGTGCGGGTCACTTTGTTGCCGTCATGACCGCTATTCGTCACGCTCATCCCACGGTAAAGATCGAGGTTCTTGTGCCCGATTTTAAGGGTGAGGAAAACGCTATTTCTGTCGTTGTTGATGCACAGCCCACCGTGTTTAATCATAACCTCGAAATGGTGCCCCGATTATTTCCGATGATCCGACCTGAAGGGGATTATGTGCGGTCAAGCAACCTGTTGAAACACGTCTCTACACGGGCTCCTCATCAAATATTGAAAACGGGCATTATGGTGGGACTCGGGGAAAACCCCGACGAGGTCGAGGTGCTCATTCGTGAGGTCGCTAGCCTTCCGGTTCAGATTCTGACCATCGGACAATATTTGGCCCCCTCAAAAAAATCCTACCCCGTCGATCGCATCGTCGACCCCAGCGAATATGAACATTACAAAAAACTGGGCGAATCCTTGGGGTTAAAGGTTATCGCGGGGCCTTTGGTGAGAAGTTCGTATCATGCGGAAGCTACAATGTCTGTGATACAATAATTAACCATGACCAACAACGACCTCATTACCACCCCCTCCGAGACCGCCGAAGACCCTATCGTCGAGACCTCCCTTCGACCCAAGACCTTTGCCCAGTATATCGGGCAAGACGGTATCAAGAACAACCTACAAATTCTTATCCAAGCCGCAAAGGAACGGGGCGAAACCATCGACCATTGCCTGTTTTATGGCCCACCGGGGCTGGGCAAAACCACCCTCGCCAACATCATCGCCCACGAAATGGGGGTTCACGTCAAAACCACCTCTGGACCCGCGATCGAGAAGCCGGGCGATTTGGCGGCCATCCTGACGAATCTTCAAGAACACGATATTCTTTTTATCGACGAGATCCATCGACTCAATCGAAGTGTTGAGGAGATCTTATATCCGTCGATGGAAGACTTTAAGCTCGACATCATCATTGGCAAAGGGCCGTCTGCGCGCTCTATTCGCCTCGATGTCCCACCGTTTACCCTTATCGGCGCGACAACCAAAGCAGGAATGCTCTCGAGTCCGCTTCGAGATCGTTTCGGTTATGTCGCCAAGTTGAACTTTTATACCGATGACGAGTTATGGCAAATCCTTCATCATTCGGCCCTTACCCTTGGGTTTACCCTCGAAAAAGAAGCCGGTCTTGCCCTTGCCCGCCGCAGCCGTGGAACCCCTCGCATTACGATTCGCCTATTAAAGCGGGTTCGCGACTGGGCTCAAGTTCAAAAGTTGAGTCATATCTCAATCGCCATCGTCGATGAAACCTTGGCAGCCCTAGGGGTCGACAGCATGGGGCTTGATGAAGCAGACCGTCGCTTTATGCTAACCCTTATCGAAAAGTTTAATGGGGGGCCCGTTGGCTTAGACACCCTCGCCGCCGCCACCTCCGAGGATGCGAACACCATCGAAGATGTATTTGAGCCCTACTTATTGCAACTCGGCCTCATCGACCGAACCTCTCGAGGCCGCGTCGCCACAGCCAACGCCTATAAGCACCTTGGAAAGAAATATACGCATCGTCCTCCAACGGCCGAATCACCGAGACTATTTGACGACCTCGCTCCCACCCCGTAAAATGAAACCCATGAGACCATCAACTATTCGTCGTCAAACCAAAGAAACAACTATCACCACCACTCTCGAATTAGATGGCACGGGGATCCATTCGATCCAAACAAGCCTTCCTTTTTTGAGTCATATGCTCGAGTTGTTCGCTCGTCATGGCTATTTCGATTTGACGGTGGTGGCGACCGGCGATACGGACGTTGACGGGCATCATCTTGCTGAAGACCTCGGCATTGTTCTGGGGCAGGCTTTCGCCGAAGCCTTGGGTGACAAAAAGGGGATTACCCGTTATGGGTCGCACCTTACCCCCATGGACGAAGCACTCGTCCTCATCGCGCTCGATATCAGCAATCGTGCCCACCTCGAATATGAGGTTGTTTTCGAACATGGCCTTCATCAGTTTGATGTCGCCCTCATCAAAGAATTCTTCGCCGCTTTTGTTAATCATGCAGGGATTACTCTTCACATTAAGATGCTCAGCGGCGACAACGCCCACCATATTATCGAAGCGATCTTTAAAGGCCTCGCCAAGGCCCTCGCTTCAGCCGTTTCCCTTAATCCTCGCGAAACAGGCATTCCCTCTACCAAAGGGATTCTATAGTCTCGCCCTCATGACTCGCCTTGCCCTTTCTATAGACACCCTGATCGAAAATATTGGGGAACAAATTATGGCGACCCACAACAACCTTGATTCATTGGTCTTGGTGGGCATTATGTCGGGCGGCGTACCCATTGCGGAGCGATTACAAAAATATATTAAAACCCAAACCAACTCGCTCGTTTCTCTGGGCAAACTTGATATTACGCTTTATCGCGACGACCTGAACCTAAGTGGGTCTACACGTGAAATTCAAGCAACATGGCTTCCTGATTCTATCGATGACAAGACTATTATCTTGGTTGATGATGTTCTTTTTCATGGCCGAACTGTTCGTGCCGCTATAGACCACATCCTTGACTATGGCCGCCCCCAACACATCGAACTGGCCGTTCTCGTCGACCGAGGACATCGAGAGCTTCCGTTCTGTGCTAATTACACTGGCCATATCCTAAAAACACGATCACGTGATACCATATCAGTGTACTTAAAAGAAATTAACGGAGAGGACGCCATTGACCATGCCGAAGGCACCTAAAAAGACCGAACCCACCGACAAACAAAAAAAGAAAAACACGCCCTCCTTACAAAAGTCCTTTAACTTTCGGAATTTCTTCTTAGCGCTTATTCTTTTTCTGTTTGTCCTGTCGCTCTTTGCCCCGATGAAAAACAAAACAGCCGACCTTAAAGAAGTCATCTATTCCGACCTCATTAATGCCATTGACGCCAAGCAGATCAAAGATGTCTCTATAAACAATGCCTCGTCTTCCGCGACAGGTACCTACCTAAATGGCGTCAAGTTTCGCACCAATATCGTCATGGATTCAGGGCTACTTGAACGGCTTCGGATCAACGGGGTTCGGGTCACGATTCGACACGAAGATAACAGCCTGCTCATCAATATTCTCATTCAAGTGATACCGTTTGTTATCATTATCGGTATCTGGTTTTTTATCTTCCGGCAGGCCCAAGGCGCCAACAGCCAAGCGATGTCCTTTGGTCGAAGCCGAGCCAAAACATGGAAAAAAGACGAAAACAAAAAGACAACCTTCAAGGATGTGGGCGGCATTGGAGAAGCTGTCGAGGAACTTCAGGAAATCGTCGACTTTCTCAAAACGCCCGATAAATTCCTAAAGATCGGCGCCAAGATCCCACGCGGCGTCTTGCTGATGGGGCCACCAGGAACCGGTAAAACATTGCTTGCAAAAGCGATAGCGGGTGAGGCGAATGTTGCCTTTTATAGTATAAGCGCCTCCGAATTCGTTGAAATGTTCGTGGGCGTGGGCGCGAGTCGGGTTCGGGATCTATTTGTTCAAGCCAAGAAAACTCAGCCTTCCATCATCTTTATCGACGAAATGGATGCCGTGGGTCGTCACCGAGGATCCGGTGTGGGCGGGGGCCATGACGAGCGGGAACAGACCTTAAATCAACTCCTGGTTGAGCTGGATGGGTTTGATGACAAATCAAGTGTCATTGTTATCGCAGCCACCAATCGTCCTGATATTTTAGACAAAGCCTTACTTCGACCGGGGCGTTTCGATCGTCAAATTGTGATTGATAAACCGGACCTTATTGGTCGCCAACAAATCTTAGCCATTCATAAAGACAAGAAAAAACTAGCCAAAGACGTTGATCTCGACGTGATCGCACGCCGAACGGCAGGGTTTTCGGGTGCCGACCTCGCCAATCTGATCAATGAGGCGGCACTGTTGTCTGCTCGACGCAACAAAAAGACCATTGGGAACAGTGAAATCGGAGAATCGATCGACCGAGTTATTGCCGGCCCGGAGAAAAAGAGCAAAGTCATGAGCGAACAAGAAAAACATATCGTGGCTTACCACGAACTAGGCCATGCAATTGTCGCCAAAATGTTAAAAGGAACCGACCCTGTTCATAAGATCTCGATTCTTCCTCGAGGGCTTGCACTCGGATATACGCTGCAATTACCCGAAAAGGATAAATATCTTGTCTCCAAAAACGAACTCTTAAACGAGATTACGATATTAATGGGCGGTCGATGTGCCGAGGAAACCTTCTTCGATGAGATCACAACCGGTGCGAGCAATGACATCCAACGAGCCACCAAAATTGCGCATCAGATCGTGTGTGAGTATGGCATGACGGATCTCGGCAACCGAACCTTTGGCCGAAACCAAGAAAACGTCTTCATGGGACGCGATATGTACGATCATGCCAAAGATTACAGCGAATCAAGTGCTGAAAAGATCGACAACAAAATATCCACTCTTCTTGATGATGCCTATCAAGCCGCTTTAGCCATTATCAAAACCAATAAAGCGAAACTTGTTAAGATCGAAGCCATTCTCATTGAGAAAGAAGTTCTTGATGGCGAGGCCTTTGATACGCTGCTTCGATAAACCTCTTTTCGGAAAATAACCCTTAATCTTTCACCCTCCTTTTTAGGGATCTTTCTGCTATTTCAACTATTTTATAAAAATATGTTTAAGAAATTTTTCAGAGGGAATACTCGTATCTGAGAGTAAAACAAAAACGTGACCGTGGGGGGAACATGTTGAACACAAAAATTAAATTATGTATTTTCAGTGCTTTTCTTTTCTCGTTTGGCTTTAGCCTTAACGGGGGACAACCCAGTGCCTTTCTGAGTTACGGTGCCAGTGCTCGAAGCATTGGGATGGGCAGTGCCTTTGTCGCTGTGGCAAACGATTCGTCTGCGGTATACAGCAATCCGGCCGGAATGTTACAGATCGGAAATATCGAAGGAAGTTTTTTTCAATCCGACTTATTCGGCGAGTATCAGCTTACCGCATTTAACTGTGTCATTCCTATGGTGGATAATCATATCGGTTTTTCGTATGTATCGCTTCAATCTTCACCCATGGAACTTCGTGATCAATATAACGTCGCTCAGGGGACGTTTTATGACTCAAAGACCTCGATGGGACTTTCGTATGCCCAACCCATATTATTGCCGAACCTCTCTATTGGCACCTCTGTAAAGTATGTAACCCGCACGTTATACACGAATACGGATGCTCGGATTGTGGGCGATTTGGGTGTCATGTTTCGGCCCTTATCCTTTCTGACCATCGCAGGCACGGTTCAAAATATCCTTGATTATCAAATGGATAAATTTTCCACGGACAAGTTTACCCCCGTTATTCGTGGCGGTGTCGCCTTTCGGGATAAAGGCTTTTGCCTCTCTTATGATCTGGAGAACGACGCCAACACGTGGTTTTTGGGCGCAGAATATCAACTTCACCCGTTGCTTACGATCCGCGGGGGGTTAAACTATGAGTCCACTAATTTTGGCTTTAGCAGTGAACTCGCTGGGCTTCGTTTTGATTATGCTTACTCCAATAGTGAGCTCGGTGCCAACAATCGATTTTCGATTAATCTCGGAATTGGGCAGATCATCAATGACCTTCAACAAAATGTGGCCTCCGATTGGCATGCAACGGGCATAGAAAAATACCGAGAAGGGTTCTTCCTGCTCGCCCTTGAAGACATGAAAAAAGCCTATATCCTAAATCCCAATGACGAAGACGTCGTAAAAAAGATAGCCAAGCTCAAGAAGCTTGAACAATTAAGCGACAAACTCGGACTCAGTCTTGAAGCCGAGAGAGCCATATGGCCCGACTATTCTCGGATCAAAGCCATGGTTGTGCGAGGCGAGACCGATAAAGCTGCCATCGAGATCAAACCGCTCCTTGCACGGTTCGTCGACAACACGAACGTCCTTCACTTGATGGAGCTCATTAACCATCCAGAGAAGGCTAAATAAAAAATACGGAGGATCGTCATGATAAAGAAGTCACCATTAGTCATTGGAATATTAGTCGCCCTATGTTTGGGTTCTATGGGGATGAGCGAAACCACCCCTGTGGGAGCAGAGATTACCGGTATTGATGACCAACGGATGCTGATTGAATCGCTGAAGAAGTTTGTCGATGATAACCCGACGGCTGCCGATGAAATGGAATATGTTATTCAGAAAAAGGAAGATTCTGCCCGAAAGAAAATGAATGACATGCTTGAAAAAATGGCGACCGAGAAGAAACCAACCGTATCTGAGGAATTGTCAGGTGGAACCATGGACTACATTTCTCGTCACCTCAATCTCGCCTTAGTCTACTTTTATGAGGCGAAGTATTGGCTTACCATTGAAGAATGTAATTCCGTTATTAAGGTTGCCCCAAAGAATACGCTCTCGTGGATTCGTAGAGGGTCCGGTTATTATATGCTCGGCCAATATGAACAAGCAAAAGCTGACTGGATGCTAGCCATGAGTCTTGGCCCAAAAAAGACAGAGAAGGTTGATCTCGAGCGTTTTCTAGCTAAGCTTGAAAGCTTGGTCGCCTCCGAAAAATAGTTAAGTGAATTCTGCTTCGGTTTGTCGATAAAGGGCTTCTAGAAAAGCCCTATCGTGCGGCAGCAAAGTGCGGCCCCGTCTGAGCCAAACCCGAGCAGTTGTTTCAAGGAACTTATTGAGGTCATATCGTTCAAATTTATTTGATGTTAACCAACTAAACGAAGGCGTCCACGAAGAAACCAATCCGCCCGTAGCCAACATCGCGCCGAACCCAACCACCGAACCCGTCGACAAAAGGGTTCCGATCCCCGTTTTTACATGATCCCCGATAAAGCTGCCCAGAAATTGTTGCTGCGTATCAATACGACTCCGACCCATTTGCAGTTGAATCGTTCCGTACGTATTTTTTAGGTCGCTAGTGGTTGTCATCGCTCCCAGATTAACCCATTCACCCAGATAGGAATGCCCCACAAACCCCGCATGATATTTATTTGAATACGGCAGCATGATCGTGCCCTCAATCTCACCCCCCACGCGACAATGATGACCAATCGACGAGTTGCCTCTTACAAATGCAGGTTGAATGATCACATGGTCGTCAATAAACACTGGGCCTTCAATAACGACATTGGCCTTAATGACCACATCTTCTCCAATATAAACAGCCCCTTTCGACGCATCGATATGAACAAAAGGACCGATGTGTGTTCTTTTGCCAACATGGATACGGGCTTCATTCGTCATTTCTACAAGGCGTGAGAGTTCACCCAAAATGAGCCCCCCTTTGTTCATCAGCGTAAAGTCTGAGTTAATGACCTCGCCATTTCGTTTGATCATTTCACCCAACGACTTAAAGCAAAGCGTGGGATGATCAACGATGCGAATCTCTGGACGTTTTCGAATAAACTCAAAGAGCGCCTCGGCATCATACGTGGTCTCGTTTGCAACCTTCAGAAATTGGATCAAGGTCTCGCCCTGAAGCTGCCCTGCCACCCACTCTTGGTCGTGAACGATAACGATCTGATCATCAGACGGGGCTTGCAACACTGAAACCAACGCCTCTGAAAGAAGCGCTCGACCATTAAGGACGAGGGCCTTTAGTCCCACGTTGGGGTTGTTGATAAAATATTTAGGATATCGTTGGCTAAGAAGGGGTTTTAGCGTTTCGCGAGTCATCAAATTATATTTAGCATCCGGAAAGAACACGTGTGTCCGCTCAAGGGCTGACATCATCCCTACTTTAAGCTCAAAAACGGCACGCGGATAAAGAAGCGGGAAAAATGGCGCCACTCGTCCATCTTCAAACAAAATGATGTTATCGACAGCCATCTTACTGTTTATGATACCGTGTGATAGGCATAGCGTAAAGCTGAAAGCACACTCAGGCTTGCCGTGTCCGCCCTCATAATACTCGCCCCAAAAGAAACAAGCCCCCACCCCTTCTGAAGAAAAAGTGCTTCTTCTGCAGAAGTCCAACCACCCTCGGGACCGACAAGAATCCCAATGGATGAAGGGCGATTTTCTTGCGAATCCACCCACGTTTTCAAATCAAGGCTCGTTGTTTGTGTCGTCAAAACAATCATCGAAGCCTCATCGCTAGCAACCAGTTCCGGCAACGAGCGAGGTTTCTCAATAGAGGGGATCTGATAACGATGACTTTGCATTGACGCTTCCTTTACGATAGACCCCCATCGTTTTTCATTGACCGTATCCGGGATCGAGCGACTCGCCCTTAGCGGAACAATCGAATGAACCCCCAACTCCACCGAGCGTTGAAGCACGGTTTCCATGGCGGCTCGTTTAAGGATGGAGGGGACTAACCTTAGTCTTGGGGTTGTCGGCTTCGGCTTTGTTTGTCTTGATTCAACAATGAACTCAACCTCATGTTTTAATACTCGGGAGATACGACCTAATGCCCAGTGCTCACCTGACGCTTCGATTAGTGGAAGTACCTCACCACATCGAACACGTCGAACAGCCACAAGGTGGTGGGCGTCGTCACCTAAAACCCATACACTATCTCCTGAAACATCCTCAACAAAAATATGCATAATGGCAGTGTAGGCACGGGGCAAACCCTTGTCAATTATAGGTTGCAATGCTATAGTTTGCGCCGGTAAACCAATCTCATTTTTCAGGAGGCAGCAGTATGGTAAGTATCGCAATAAACGGATTTGGCCGCATAGGTCGTAATGTATTTAAGATCGCACTTGAAACGCCAGGGGTAGATGTCGTTGCTATTAACGATTTGACCAACACAAAAACCTTGGCTCATTTGTTAAAGTATGACTCCACGCAAGGGCGCTTTAACGGAACCGTCTCCTTTGACGAACAAAGTTTGATCGTCAATGGCAAGTCCTACAAAGTTACCGCAGAACGTAGCCCTCTCAACATCGACTGGGGCGCTCCCGTCGATATCGCCATCGAATCAACCGGCGTTTTCACTAGCAAAGAAAGCCCAAAAGGTGGCTACGGCGATCATCTCAAAAATACAAAGTGGCCTGCAAAGAAAGTCATTTTAACCGTTCCTTCGAAGGACGCGATCGACAACATGATCGTTTTGGGTGTTAATGATGAGGTCTTAAAAGCCAGCGATCTTTGCATTTCAAATGCGAGCTGCACCACTAACTGCCTAGCGCCCATCGCGAAGGTTCTTAATGACAATTTCGGGATCGAACAAGGGTTTATGACCACGATTCATTCTTATACGAACGACCAAGTCGTTTTGGATGCACCGCATAGTGATCTTCGACGTGCCCGTTCAGCAGCACTAAGCCAAATCCCAACAACAACGGGCGCGGCTAAAGCTGTCGGCAAGATCCTTCCTGAGCTAAAGGGCAAACTCGACGGTACCTCCGTTCGTGTTCCCACCCCAACCGGCTCTTTAGTTGATCTCGTTGCAACACTCAAAAAGCCAGCAACGGTAGAAGAGATCAACGCCGCTATGAAGAAAGCCGCCGAAGGCCCCATGAAAGGGATCCTCGAATATACGGAAGATGAGATCGTTTCAATCGATATCGTTCACAACCCACACTCATCCATTTATGATGCAAAAAGCACTATGGTCATGGGCAATATGATCAAAGTTTTCTCTTGGTACGACAATGAATGGGGATACTCAAACCGCGTCGTTGAGCTCGCCATTAAAGCAGCGTCTTTGAAGTAAACTTCTTTTTGTTTTTTGTGTTCTTAAAAACCCTCCGTCATGGAGGGTTTTTTTTCGCTCATTTTCAAAACGAGCCTAGTGCCCTATAATTCATAGCGTTCAATAGCACTACTTAGGAGGCAAGACATGTTCTCAAAAAAATCAATAAAAGATATCCCTGTGTCTGACATTAATGGAAAACGCATCCTCGTTCGCGTCGACTTCAATGTACCGATGAAGGATGGCGTCATTCAAGATGATACTCGCATCCAAGCGGCTCTTCCGACACTTGAGTACATCCTCGCTCAACAACCCAAAACGCTCATCCTTATGTCTCACTTAGGTGATCCAAAAAAAGACACCCAAAAAGCCAAGGAAAAAGCGCTTCAAGCTGGCGTTACGTTTGATGAAGAAAAATACCTGAATAGCAAGCACCGCATGGCTCCCATTGCAGCGCACCTTGGCCAATTACTAAAGCGTTCGGTTAAACTTGCTCCAGCAGCGATAGGCGCTCCAACCCTAGCCATCGTAAACCATTTGATCGAAGGCGACATTTTGATGTTAGAGAACACTCGTTTTCACACCGAAGAAACCTCAAAAGATGCTGCCGAACGTGAAAAGATGGGCAAAGCACTGGCCGAATACGCCGATCTTTTTGTGAACGATGCCTTTGGTACCGCTCATCGAGCTCACGCCTCAACCGAAGCCGTTGCCCATTTTCTACCCGCTGTTGCCGGTCTTTTAATGGAAAAAGAGATCCAATACCTAGGCAAAGTCATGGAAGATCCTGATCGTCCTTTTGTTGCCATCATTGGCGGAGCAAAGGTCTCTTCAAAAATTGCCGTCCTTGAGAATCTCCTTCTTAAGGTCGATCGTCTTATCGTCGGCGGCGGAATGGCCTATACGTTCTTAAAAGCGAAGGGGCTCGCTATCGGCGACTCCCTTGTCGAAGATGATATGCTCGACAAAGCTCGAGAAATTCTTCAAATCGCTTATGAAAAACATATTTATATCTATCTACCCATTGACCACGTCGTAACGAACGAATTCTCTCCTGATGCAGAGTCTCGTCATGTTGCCCGAGGCAATATTGATGATGGTTGGATGGGCATGGATATTGGGCCGCTGACCATTGAAAAGTTCATCGGTGCGATAAAAGGTGCGAAGACCGTTTTCTGGAATGGACCACTAGGGGTCTTTGAATTTGAACGCTTTTCAAAGGGCACCATGGGCATTGCGAAAGCGCTTGCCGAACTACCCGACGCGACGACAATCATTGGTGGGGGTGATAGCGTGTCTGCGGTGAACAAATCAGGCGTTGCCGATAAGATGACACATATCTCAACCGGCGGGGGTGCCTCGCTCGAACTGATCGAAGGAAAGGTGCTTCCGGGAATAGCAGCACTTCTTGAAAAATAAGTGATCGCCCTCTTCTCTATTCTTGTTCTCCTTGATCAAGTCGCCAAATGGTGGGTGCTTCAGCATGCCAACTCGTTTGGACTTGTTCTTGCTCAGAACACAGGGATCGCCTTTGGATTGTTTCAAGATCAAACGGCGGTGATCGTCCTCATAAATATTGCCTTTTTAGCGGCGATCTGGTTGCTACGAGAGAAATTATTTGCTCAATCACGGGTACAGACGCTTGCCTTATGGTTCATCCTCGCTGGGGGCGTTGGGAATGGATTCGACCGATTAGCTCGGGGTTATGTTGTTGATTTTTTGCAGCTAGGGCCAATCCCAACCTTCAATATTGCTGATATTTGGGTCAATGTGGGCATCGCCCTTTTTCTCTTTCATTTTCTAATCTATGACCGTCCTCAACGTACCTGAGATTTCCCCCCTTCGCATCGACCAGTGGTTGAGTCAACACACCGGTCGTAGTCGAGCTTTCATCCAAAGCGCCCTACAAAAAGGGGATGTCTTGGTGAATGGAACGCCGGTCAAGCCTAGCTTCATTGTTCACACAGGAGACGAGATCAATTACACGCTAAGCGAGTCAGCACTTACGCTTTCTGCCACGAATATTCCCTTCGACATTCTCTTTGAAGATGCCGACATTATTGTCATCAACAAGCCTTCGGGGCTAACCGTACACCCAGGCGCGGGAAATCGAGACAATACCCTTGTAAACGCCCTTCTCCACTATGGGAAAACGCTCTCCACCGGAAGTCAATTCGAACGCCCCGGCATCGTCCACCGCTTAGATAAAGACACCTCGGGCGTTATGGTCGTTACTAAAAACAACGAAGCCCATCATCTATTAGCAAAAGGCTTTGCCGATCGAAACGTGGACAAAACATATCTAGGACTTGTTGTCGGGACGCTGACTCCCGAGGAAGGCCTTATTGAAGCCCCTATTGCTCGACAAGCGTCGAATTATAAAAAGTTTGTCGTCGATATTATTAGAGGTAAAGAAGCCAGAACGGGGTATAAGGTTTTACGTGTTGCTAACGACAAAAGCCTTGTTCAATTTCAGCTCTACACCGGTCGAACGCATCAGATCAGGGTTCACATGGCCCACCTTGGGCACCCCTTAATAGGTGATAGCCTCTACGGACGAAAAGGAGGAAAGCGTCAACTGCTTCACGCCTACTCGATTACCTTTGACCACCCGCGAAGCAACGAGCGTGTCACCTTTATCGCCCCAGAGCCCCTTTGGGCGCTATCCTTTTAACACTATATACAGGGCAACACGCTTCCCCAAATTCTTGATGCCTACTACGGCTTGAGTTTATCTCTTGACCGGTGATTATCCGTGCGTTGATTTTGCTGCTAAGCTACGTATAATCAAACAGTACGCTTTCTAAGGGGTACAGGGGGGATTTATGTCTTTAGCCAATAAGATCGCGGACGTGCGAGCTCAAATCGCTCTCGCTCAAACCGCACCATCGGCCACACTTGTGGCTGTCACAAAAACGCTATCTCTTGCAGAGACCGAGGCGGCCGTGCAGGCGGGGTTGACACACTTGGGGGAAAATCGCCTTCAAGTTGCAGAACCCAAAATTAAAGCCCTTGAGGCCTATTCGATTACGTGGCATTTTATTGGTCCAGTTCAACGAAATAAGGCCAAAAAGATCGTCGCCCTTTTTTCGGTCATTCACGCCATTAGTAGCTGGGAGACCCTTGAGGCGGTCAACAAAGAAGCCCATTCTCAAGGAAAGCGTCCTGATATTTTACTAGAGATCAATATTTCAGGGGAAACCAGTAAGCACGGATTTAGTCCCCAAGACATTAAATTAAGCATTCGGCGTGTTTTCGATTACACGTTCGTCAACTTTGTTGGCTATATGACCATGGCACCCTACACAACGGATGAACACATCCAACATTCGGTGTTTGCTGGCTTAAAGTCTCTGGCTGACCAACTTCGTGATGATCAAGGCGTTGAATACATACAACTGTCGATGGGAATGAGCAACGATTATAGGGTTGCTCTTCAAGACGGAGCAACCATGGTTCGAATCGGAACCGAACTATTTTCTTAAGGAGGAGAAAAATGAAAAAAGAAGTCAAGTTAATGGATAAGTTTAAAGTATTTTTAGGTCTCGAGGATACCCTGCCTTTACAATCAAATGCATCAAAACCTAGTAGTTCAAAGGGGCAAACCATGATTAAGTTCCCCGTAAGCATGAACAAGGCGTCTTCAGAGATCAAGATCCTTACCCCAAAAAAGTATTCTGATGCACTTCACGTGACCAATATGCTCAAAGATGACACCTGTATGATCTTGAATTTTGAAAATCTAGACAAAATGAATACGAAACGGTTTATGGATTTTATTTCAGGTACGATCTATTCGCTGAATGGTCACATGGCAAAATTAGGCGACAACCTCGTTCTCATTACCCCTGAGCGAACTCAAATTACAGAAGATTTCCATCAAGCAGGTGAGCCGGTTTCAGCCAACGCCAACGAAGAGATCGTCGTTAATTTGATCAACAACAACTAAAGGATGACCATTCGATCCTTGGGATTGTTAGGTTGCGGAAATATGGGAGAAGCGCTTCTAAAAGGAGCTCTTTTCTCGTCGCCTGATCTTTCGATCGGCGTCCTTGAAAAGAACGTTGATCGCACTCAGCTTCTTCAGAAAAGCTATCCTAGCATAAAACCGCTAGACTCTTATGCTGATTTAGGAACCTATGAGGCCATCATTATCGCCGTAAAGCCTCAACAGTTTGCGCAGGCTTCAGAGCAACTACGAAAAGGTATTTCAACAACAACGGTAATTATTTCTATCGCAGCAGGGATAACCCTTTCAACGATACAGGAAGCTTTTCCTGCCTGTGTCTGCGTAAGAGTCATGCCCAATACACCTGCACTCATTGGCAAAGGAATGACGGGGCTCTCTTTTGGAGCCTCTTGTCCCACAGAGATCCAAGCCTTTGTTCGATCTCTATTTCAGTCTATTGGCGAGATTACCACCATCCCAGAAACGCTGATGAATGCGCTAACCGCCATCAGCGGGAGTGGTCCAGCCTATTTCTATCATTTCATAGACGCGATGGCCACAGAGTCGATGAAGCTAGGGTTTTCTTATGACGAAGCAAAAAAACTCCTGACCCAAACCATGCTAGGCTCGGCTATCATGCTTCAGCAATCCGATAAGTCCCCTACCGAGCTGATTCGTCAAGTCACATCACCAGGAGGAACAACCGAAGCTGCCATGAAAATACTGGGTGCATCTGATCTTGGACTTATCCTCAACAATACCCTTCATGCTGCCAATAATCGGGCAGATGAACTGAGCCGTTCATGAACACCTTCGCCCAATCGATTGCCTATTTATTCCAGCTTTATGAGGTGTTGCTCATTATTCAGATCATTCTGTCTTGGATCCCGCACAATTATTATCATCCTCTCGCTCGTCTTTTGACCTCCATAACAGAGCCTTACCTACGACTCTTTCGACAACTTCCGCTCCAATATGGTGGTATTGATTTTTCGCCGCTTCTTGCTTTCTTTGTACTTGGAAAGATTCCGGATGTTATGTTTCGGATCATTCGATTTTTTCTTTAATGTCAATTTTGAAAACTCTCTCTATTCACGTCACGCCTCATGCTCGTAAAAATAAGCTTGAAGAGATTAGTCAAGATACCTATATCATCAAGGTCACCGCTGCCGCTGAAAAGGGGAAAGCAAATTTAGCCGTTATTAAGCTTTTGTCAAAAGCCTTGCATCTGGCTAAGTCTCGATTCACAATAATTCGTGGGGCGAATACTCGCCACAAAGTCATCGACATCCTTGCAGAATAAATGAGGACCGTACCAGCTTATGAAATTTCGCCTATTGTTCATCGCCATCACCCTCCTAGGCCTAAGCCTTGCTGAAGAGAGCGTTCTCTCAATTGAGAGCAAAATTGAGACCCCTTCTGCGATTATATCGACCAGCGTTGTTGAGCCGACCCAAGATGTTGCCGAAAACTTAACAACAGCAAACGAAGCACCAACTCAATCAACGGAGGTTATCGCTACTGAAAATCTGATTCCGTCTGAAAATATAGAGGTTAAGGAAGATGAAGAAGCACATTTTACCTTAACTAAAAGTTCAACTCGCCTAACGGTTGAAGCGATTACGCTCGATCCGTCAAAAGAGAAAAGTGATACGTTGCCTGATAAACCCAATCGTCATGATTCTTTCTGGAAAGATTTCCGGTGGGAAGATTGGGAAGAGAACAAGAAATCAGATGCTGTTCGAATTACCCCTTATATGTCGGGTTTTGGTGAAATAAAGGCCTATTCGCTTCGAGTCGGGGGGAATCGAGCCAGTGCCGTGAAAGACTCGGCCTATACCACCATGCTTCAACAAATTCGCGAGGTCGATTTTCAAATTGAATCTCGTTTCAACTTACTCTTACAAGCACGGATCAACGAAGAAGCCGAGGTTAACTATAACATTGTTCAAGAACCCAATATGCCACAGAAAACCGATGTCAGTTTACGGATACGAAAAACCCAAATCAATTTTGGTGATTTAACCAAAACATATACATTGGGTGCTTTTACAAACATAAGCAAACGTGTCGATGGGATCTCTGTTGTGGGGAGTGAAGGGCCGTTCTCCTACAATTTTGGATTTGGCCAAGCCAAAAGTCAAACAGACACCTACTCTCGGCAAGGAAATGGGGGAACAGACTATCCGTTGCGATATAAGCCTATTCTTGAAAATTCCGTAAAAGTATATGTGAACGACAAACTTGTCGTTGAAAATAGTGACTATCTGATCAATTATTTTCAAGGGACGATTGGATTCAAAACACCGAAAACCAACCAAGACAACTTAACCTTTACCTATGAATACACGAACCCTCTAGAAGATTTTATTCCCATCGCCAGTCACGTCAATTTTCTCGGTATAAGTGGTGAATATAATCGGGCCGCGATCCCCGACATCGTTCCGCTTCTTCAAGATGTTCACGAATCCCATCGTCTCAACTCAGGATCAAAAACCATCGCCCTTGCCTATGCCCCCGTGATCCTTGGCAGCGAAACGATTAGCGCGAACGGTCATCGACTTCAACAAAACAGGGATTATTACATTCAATACGGGACTGGTAAGATTACAATAACCGACCCCTTCCTCCGTGACATTGACATTGACTACCAGACCCATAAAACCAACTCTCGAACCGAAGAGTTTTTGGGTCAAGGTCGACAAGCTGTTTATTATCTTCGTCACGTTCCCCTTCTCGATGGATCGGAAACAGTTGTCGTTGGCGGGCTTTCTCTCAATCGAAATGTTGACTATCGGGTTGACAGCCAAACAGGACGATTGATGTTTGTGTATCCTATTCCAGCAACATCCCTTATTCATATTGATTATTTGCAAACCATTTTGGGGGAAGACCTAAAACAAACCAATCCGCTAAATACAAACTACAAGCTCCAATTTGGCTATTTTCGGGAATTTGCTAAGGCTCAAAAAGATCTGAACACCAAGTTGTTGTCTGAAACCTTCGTGATCTCGACATTAAACACAGATATCACCATCACCCTAAACGCGTGGCCTATTGTTGCCGATGAACCCGTCATCCTTGCCTATAATGGCGCCACGATCACCGCAAGCATCAATGCCTATAAAGGGGTGCTCGTCATCTCGAAAGAGCAGCTCCCTGACATTGGAACCCTCAATGTGACCTACTATTACTACAAAGAGTACGGTCCTGCCCAATGGTTCTTTACCGGATCTGACAGCAACTTTGAGAACAATATGCTCGTAAATGGCTTATTGTCTCATCGAATACAGTCGTCTGTTGAGCAACCCATCAAGTTTGACAAAATCAATAGCCTAATTCGGATCGAATACAAAAAGATATCTAGTCCCATATATTCAACACTTCTCTACGGAAAAGATTATACGCTTCTATACACGGACTCAGGGGTTGGTAACGGTCAAATCCAAGTGATCCTTTACAACGAGTATCTGGGCACCGATGGCATGATCTACGGGGTTCCCTCCAATTTATCGGGTTATGACTTATTTAAAGTCACTTATCAATACAATAAATCCAATGTTCCCGATCCAGGAGATATTGTTCACGATCAAACAGAAGCTGTTTATCAACAATCCTTTGGTTCCAATTTTGATTTGAGTTTAGATGTCGCTCGAACCAACCAAGAATCAGCCAAAAGCTTTTTGGTTACATCGAATACCCTTCAGGCAAATGGTCAGTACGGAATGACTTACGCTCTCGCCTTTCCGAATATTGTAGAAAACTCTGAGATCGTCTATATCAACAATCAACCAAACGCGATAAAGAATGAACACTACTACATCAATTACACCTCAGGTAAGATCACCTTTATCAATATGAACCCAAGCACTCAAGACATTGTTGTCGTCAAATATTCTTATTATTCAACGGCTTCTGGCGAAAATGTCAAAAAATATAGCAAACAAGGAAATGCCGTGAAGTTTAATACCCACCTTCAGGGCGATTACGGGGACACTCGGCTTGAACTCTTTTCGATCGACCCAGAGTATCAACCTTTTGGTGTCAGCGCCTACTCGGGAGGATCCAACATTATTAACTGGGTTAGTGCTTTTAGTCCCTACAAAAACATACAAGTTAACACCACCTATTTTACGAATCAGCGAAAACTGGACGCTTTCAATTTGCAGGGGAAAAAGCTCAATCAATCGGATGAAACACTTATTAGTGACATAAAATATGTTCCTGATAGCAACCTAAACATCAATTATCACTGGGAGCGACTAACCAGTGCGTCCGATCCCGACAATACTACCAGTCTAAATCTTCGCGCCAACGATAATGTAGCCTACCGCAACAATATCTCCGTAGGTGGGGGTCCCCAAGATTTTTACACCACCTATACGCTAAGTGACTATCAATATACAAACGACTTTTTAGATCGAGTGAATTTATCAGAAAAAAAAGCTTCGGCTTGGACTCTCGACAATCAACTGGCTCTCCTTGAAAAGCGACTCACGTTAAAATCAAGCTTTGCCGAGTCGTCTGGATTTGAAACCGACCCTAACACCTCGAACCATAAACTCAATGAAAATCGTTTCCAACGGTCTCAGTATTTACTCGCCTTAAAACCCCTTCCCTTCTTGGACACGAATCACTTCTACTCTCACGAGTATACACAAAGTATTTCGAGTTTTGATGCAAATAACGTAGCTCCTTCACAGAACATGAGCCAAACCATCCTTCAAAACTTTCAACACTCATGGTCGCTTTATCCCGCTCTAAACTTGATAGTTCTTGATAACCCGAGCTATCAAGGCTCGGTGGGTCGCACAGAAAAAGCCTCCTTACTGCTCAACCAAACTCCAGACGATAGTAACAATAGGGCAAACCAAGTGAGTTTCCGCCTGCTCGGTCTGAGCAATATTGCACTTCGAGATAACTATTCAAATGGGAATGAAAGCAATGGCGCCATTTCTCGTGAAAGTTCAGGGCAAGATTACAGTATCAGTGGCATAACGTTACTGTCCGACATCGCACCGATAACGCTCCAACCCGCATCGAGACGCTTTTCTCATTCAAACAATCGAAACGATTTGCCTCGAAATTCAACCATATACTCACAGGGAAGCGCTTATGCAAGCGATAGCCACTACGGCCTCTCATGGACACCCTTCTCCTTTATTCGTTACGACTGGGATTTTGTCGTCGCAGAAAACAATTCAACCACAACCGAGAATCGAACCACCGATATTGCCTATACGACCCAAACCTATCCCCGATCTCATATCAAACATAGCCTTAATTGGAACATAGAGGACTGGATAAGAAGCAGTTATGCGAGCGATTACGATCTTCAAGAAAATGTAAACGAAACAACCTACCTTGCAACAAGCAACTTTGCCCCTCTCACGATCAATCGTTTAACCAATACAACCCATCTGGATTCATTTGCTCTCAATAATGTTGTTTTGCAGAAAATTCAGCCCACCAACATCAACATAGGCAGGGTCTATGATGATTATATTGATAGTACAAAAGGGCTAAAGTATCGAGAGGCTCAAACGCTTGCGAGTGACACGTCCTTCACGGCATGGGGCGCCCAATTCACCCCACGATTTTCATATGCTCAGACCGTTCAATATCTCCGAACGTCTATCGATAATATAAGCCTCGAACAAATTAAAACAAACTATAATTCGTATCTAAATAGTCGCACCACCGCACTCAATCTCGATGGCACTCAACCCCTAAACAACTATTTCTCTCTTCTTGCCAACTACGGCTACCAACGTATCCTTGAAACGACGCAAACACTTCCTGCCACAGAAAACAACAAAGCGTTCACGATTCATAGCCTCGGTGTCGGCATCAAATCAACCCCCATACCTGACCTCAGTCTTAGCTACACGTACACCTACAAGATGAATATCAATGAGATCATTAATGTCGGGTTCCAGAACTATGCGGATGCCTTTGTCGCCCAATATACACCCATTGTCGTCAGCACCCCGAAATACACCAGCAAAATTGTTGCGACCTATCGACGTGACCATAGTTGGGGCGTTGGGCTTAACGATTTTGCAAAACTAGAAAACAATCAAGTCAACAACACGACCTTAGCCACCGACATTCTAACCCTTGATAACATCTCTTCGCTAGGAAATATTCAAGCCAATGTTGAGATTCCCATGGCCGAACGAAGTAACGGCAATATCGAAAAGTTTATTTTCATAGCCGAAGGAAATATTGTTGAAAAGAAAGACCTCACTGCCGAGGGAGGCCTCTATAACTACACCATAACCTCGCTCGTATTTAGCGGAAAATTGATTTTTTAGATCAGCTTATCCGCATATTGAAGCGGCAGCGTAATTAGAAACCCTAAACCGGTGATTACGAGCGAGACGAGGGCAATTAAGGTCGCGACAAGGAGGGCCTGAAGGCGATCTCGCAACGCTGCTTCCTTTTGTCGAAGTTGCTGTTGATAGGCACTCAAAGAGCCACCCCGAACCCATCCACCCACCCATCCACGTATCGATGGAATATCTTTGATCGCCAAGGAAAGGGATTTCCCTTGCTTCAGTCGCCCCGAAATGGTGCTTAAACCAAACTTGATAAAGGAGTTTCTTTCCGACGCGACCCGCTCCTCTAATACTAAATCGTAGGAGCATTCACGAATCAAAGACTCTTGATACGCATCGAGAAGATGTTGATGAAGCTGAAGGATCGATATGGTCCCCAGTATCGGGACAAGGGCTTTTTGATGAAAGGACAATCGTTGATAAACCCAACGAGCCATCACGCCTAGTCCAAACAATACACCAATCATCCCAAGCTGTACCTTAAGATTAAATAAACTCAAGATAAACGGTGGCTTTAGTCCATAGCTATCAAAAAGGGATCGCAATACAGGAACAAATTGAACATCCACCAAAGCGATAAGCCCAACGAGGCCTAGAGCCAGTGTTAACGGGTAAACTTGCTTAGATCTACGCTTAGCGTATTCCTCGGTCTCTTTTCGATAGTGCTCAATAATCGTTGAGATCTCCTCAGATAATTGCCCCCTTTTCTGGGCTGAAAGAACGGCTGTGATCAACTGAGGGGGCAGAAATTGTCGTAACGCATTGTCAAAAGACACGCCTTGCTGAAGCCCAGTGCTTACGTCTCGGAGTAGCCTTCGAAATTGAATCCCCTGATGGGTCTTAACAAAATCGTTGATCAAACGTGACCAATCTGGATTTCCTAAAAGGCTGACAGAGAGATACTGAAGAAACGATATCAGGTCATCCGCATTGGGTTGCCGATATTCCCAAGAAAAAAGGACAAACCCTTTAAAGTGTTGCCATCGCTCCATCTGCTGTGGCGTCATCGCCGCAAAGAAAAGTCCTTTTTTTGGATGAAAAAGAATGACCGTATTCATCGGACTTTTGAAAAAAGACGGGCTGCATTATGAGACGTTTGGCTAGCGATAGTGTCAAGAGGGATTGATTTGATCTCAGCCAGACTCTTTGCGATCAACGGGATATTGGCCGGCTCATTCATCTTACCTCTATGGGGAGTCGGCGCCAAATACGGCGCATCCGTCTCCAGCACAATACGGTCAAGAGGTGCGAACCGAGCAAGCTCACGAATATTCTCGCTCCCTTTAAACGTCAGCATCCCATTAAATGAAACGTCATAACCCGCATCCAAATACTTTCGAAGCAAGGAAACCTCGCCGGTATAGGAGTGGCAGACCCCTCCGACCAAAGGAAATTCAGTCGCTGTGGCGAAAACATCTGCCTCGGCGTCTCGTGTATGTAGAATCACCGGTAACCTCTTTAAAACAGCAAGCTCCATCATTTGGATTAATACTTTCTTCTGTGTCGCTTTCTCGATCCCCTCATAATGATAATCTAAGCCGATCTCACCCACGGCCACGCATTGTTGATGTGAAAGAATCCGATCAAAACCGTCGAGTGTCTCCGATGAAAGGATTGTTGCCTCATGGGGATGAACGCCTGCAGCAAAATAAAGGTTATGTGATTCACTTAAAACTAACGCCTTTTTTGCATCTTCTAGGTCTGTAGAGGGCACAATAACCGTCCCTACCCCCGCCGCTTTCGATTGAGCTAGTAATGAGTAAACATCCTCAAAACGAGCATCCGTTACATGACAATGGGTATCCCACCACCTCATATTTTTCGGGGAAACAGCGGCTCCGGCTCACCCAAGCTCATGCTCGGTTTGAAGTAATCCCAATCAAAGAACAAAGGGTCTACGTGAGTAAAATCAACTGAGATCTGAAGTTGTTTATAAACTCGTTCGACCGTTGAGGGCATAAAGGGGAACAAAAACAGAGAAACAAGGCGAATAGCCTCAAGAACTTGAATCATTACATACCCTAGCCGATCAATATCACCTTTTTTGGCAAGTACCCATGGGGCTTGATCTTCGATATATTTATTAGACTGCCTAATGACCAAGAAGATCTCTTCAAGGACGTGTGACAACTTAAACTCACCCATTAACTCTTTAATCTTATCAAACAAGAGAACGGCGGTTGATCGTAATCCATCCGCCGATTCATCAAATCCGAACACCATTTCAGTTTGAGGAACAACTCCATCAAAATATTGTTTCATCATGTTGAGTGTACGATTGATAAGATTACCCCAATCATTTGCTAAGTCACTATTAAAGCGTTGCTTCATGTTCTCATCACTATAGGAACCATCTAGTCCCATAACCACTTCTCTGGCTAAAAAATATCGAAAAGCATCTGCTCCATACGACTCAATCAGGACATAGGGATCAAGAACATTGCCCTTAGACTTTGACATTTTCTCGCCACTTTGATAGATGAATCCATGTCCAAAAACATGTTCAGGAAGGGGGAGATCAAGCGCCATCAACATTGCAGGCCAAATAACCGCATGAAATTTTAGGATATCCTTTCCAAGAAGTTGGATAGTTGCGGGCCAATATTGACGAAAGAATTCAGGGTCTTGACCATATTTAATTCCGCTCAAATAATTCAACAACGCATCAAACCAAACGTAGATATAATGTTTCTGTTTAGTCACGACACCAATTTCTGGAATTTCTATTCCCCAGTTAATGGCAGAGCGCGTAATACAAAGATCATTTAAGCCACTTCGAATAAAACTCATCACCTCATTTCGACGTGTTAAGGGAAGCACAAATTCGGGAGACTTCTCGACATATTCGAGGAGATTGCTCTCAAACGCGGAGAGTCTAAAAAAGAATGCTTCTTCTTTAAGCAATGTCAGTTCACGTTTGCACTCAGGACAAAGCCCATTCTCAGCCTGTGTTTCGGTATAATACGTTTCACAGGGTCGACAATATAATCCAGCGTATTCACCCAGATAAATATATCCTTTGTCGAAAACTCGCTTAAACACATCTTGAACGACCTTTTTATGATCTGGGTCGGTTGTTCGAATAAATCGGTCGCAGCTGATATTTAGCACATCCCAGAGCGCTCTAAATCGAAGAACCACTTGATCCACGAGCTCTTGCGGACTTAACCCCTTTGCTTCAGCTGCTTTTTCAATCTTTTGGCCATGCTCATCCGTCCCCGTAAGAAAAAACACGTTATGACCCGTCATTTTATAATATCGAGATAAAATATCCGCCAAAATGGTCGTATAGCTATGCCCAATGTGTGGAACATCGTTTACGTAATAAATGGGGGTTGTGATGTAGATCGGCTTCATTTAGTGGATCACCCCAACCATACGAACAATTTTTTTATCCTCACCCTTTGTGTCTGGCGCCTCAATAACAACAAAATATCCACCCTTTGCAACATATTCACCCTGCTCATTCTTGCCATCCCACTCCATTGTACAATCACCCTTTACCGTCTTGCCAATTATTCCAGCTGTATAGTTAAATTTTCGCACAAAATGACCTATTGAATCGTAGATTCGCACCTCGATACCTGTATCTTGATTCAAATAATAAAATAATGTGGTTTTTTCCTTTCTTGAATTAAAAGGATTGGGGTAGTTACTAACACTACTGAGAACTTTATCTGTATCCGCGGTTGTAAGGGGCGTTGAGTAAATATAGTCGCTCATCAACCCCGCTTGATTCTCGGCTTTAACACGATAGGTATAGGACATGTTTGGTTTTCTGGACTGAGTAGAATAATATCTCTCGCTAATTTTAGGTTGCATAGGATCGCTCACTGGCGGCAAAACGGTTATTAGGTTCCACGAGGGAATATAGTTACTCTTTTCTTCTATATAAAAACGTTTTATTCCCGAGACAGGGTCAGAAAAATCTTCCCAGCTTAACAAATGTTTTGTCCCATCAATTTGAACATCTATCGGGTAATTGGGGAGGTGCGGTGGAGAAAAGTCTGTCATAAAAGGAATGACCACAGGCTTAGAATATAACGTTCCTGAATTATCCGATCGAGTTGCGATCGACCGTAACGTTAAATAGTAAAGTTGATCCGGCAATAGGCTAATATTTTGTATGTCTGCCTGAACATCCACTTTAATAGGGGACGGCTCGATCAGATCAACTTTTGGCTCAGAAGCTACATCGCCTAGCCCCGGAATGGTTCCTATTAAATAGCTATAGCCAACAACATCATTAACATGAAGGGATGTGCGATTTATGAATCCATATTTTGTGTATGTATCAAACGAAAGAGGTAGTTTTGTGGGGAAACGATTATAATAGTTCATGCTAACCTTGGGTTGACTTGGATTAAACTCACTAATAATCTCTACGGTATTCGTAGAAAAGGTTTGATCCTTATTTGCGACGGCACCTACAACACCTATATAGGGATTTTGACTAACCACTTCGAGATGGGAGGTAAAACTAAATTGCCGGCCGGGTGTTGACCCGCCATTTAGCGTAACCACTAGGGCAAATAAGTTGTGAGTTACAAGGGGTTGTTCCGTCAAGAAATTAATCCTAAGGCGATGATTTCCATCTGACCAACTATTGGTTGCCTCAATCTTTGTTGCCCCGAGCAATACATCTCTTTCGAAATCTTGAGTCAGGGTCATATTTGAAGATAACCCATACAGAGCAATCCCTGAATCATTACCATCAGCCAAAAAGTCCGCAATCAGGGCCGTCCCATCAAAATAATAATCAATATAGGTAAATTGTGCTGCGCTAGCCAAGTCGAGATCAAACAACATTTTTTGAAGAATAATACTATCTCCCTGAAAAACATCTTGTTGGGGGTTGTTTGCAACAGTCATTACGATTTTTGAAACATAATCTTGTACTTTAAATTCAGCCGTTCTATAGGGTAGTAGAGACGAAACTACTTGATTGGGTGTCTCAACAAGCACTTCATTACTACTTACTATCGCTAGATCAAACGTAGTGGATAGGGGGCTATCCAACGAGAGATCCCCCACAAGGAAATAAGTCATTTTGTCCGAGTCGATCGCATTGATAAGCTGATTGTCTTTGAGATTGAGTGTCATTACTGACTGTCCAACCTCAAACCGATTACTGGGATAGCTAACCTGACCATCCGCTTCTAGTTCAAAAAGGCCATTTAGATTTGTATCCTTATACAAGGAAAGATTAAGGTGTTCGGTTCCTATGGTTCCGCTATATCGGAGTTTTATTCCGCTCCAGAGAGCAACGCCTTTGTCTGTATACAGAGTAAACTTATTAAGAAGCTGGTTGGATCCACCTCGATTTACATTTTGTGTGACCCTGTTGGCGGAACTTTGTGAGCCGATTTGCGGAACCAAATATACCCCACTGATCGTCTTAACGATCATAATCTGTTTTGTTCGAAATTCGTTGGGTGCATTTGCATAGTCAACCATTTCGTTATCTGCAACTTCAAACGCGTTATATGATAAAAACTTCATCGTAAAGGTATCCCGTTGAACCGCCCCAACGCTGACATCAGCAACAATAAAAAAACGTTTTGAAGAATTGCTTGGGATCATTTCTTCACTAAGAAATGAAATTGAAACAATGCCCGTCTGATCAATTCCACCTGAACTCATTCCTTTGAGAGAATCAAACCCATATCCAGAATCATAATTGAATTGCCCATCATTATTCCCATCTAAAAACACCTTGAAATTATTAAAATCGATGGGCTGATATGATCCAGCTGACTGAACCCGTATTCCCCGCAAGTGAATAGCCAAATCATTCGCTGAAAGCACACAAGACATCACCAGAAAGTCGGGTTTTCCTTGCTCTACAAAGGAAGCTGCAGAAGGAACCTCGTCTTTAAGTTCTTTAATGGAAAGCAATTGGCGAACAGCCTGTGTGTGGTTCGTTGTATTGCCTGCCCAATCACTAAGCATCGTTTGAATTGATATATTAGTAAACTTGTTCGCTCCGAGTATATCTAGGGTTGATACATAGGTATAAACACCTCCACTTTTCTTGTCAAAAACCCAATTAGAGGTACTGAGTGTACTTCTGCTCTCATCTTTCAATAAGAGAAGCTGACTATTTGTTGTTTCTAGTTCTTCGCTTACCGACATTGTGACTCTTAAGGATTCTGGGACTGAACTGTCTGCCTTATTTAGATAAGGCGCAACGAGAATATTGAGGCTGGGGGGGGTTTTGTCATAAGTGATACGCCTTTCGATGATCTCAGGGTTGAGGTAAAAGTTAATTCTACTCCAGACATAAATCGTTTTCGCTCCTTCAAGAACTTCATCTGGTGGGAACGATTCATCAATTCTAAAACTTACAATGGTTGGCGAACTTTCCCAGGGGGTATTCACGGCTTCAAAGCTTGGACGATAACGCAAGCCCTCCGTTATTTTATAATAATTGTATGTCGTCGAAGAACTATCATTCTGAATCTCAATATTCACCGTTAAGAACCGAGTATACCCTTGTCGACCATCTAATGATCTTACCGAAAAAGAAGGATTCCCTGCTGCTTGTAAGTCAATGTTAAAGCGTTCCCCTTCTTTTATTTGGTTTGTAGGGTTTAAGGCATTATCGGTTACCGCTATGAGGAATATGGCATTTCCACTGGCCGTTGAGAGAGCTGAATTATACGTAGCGACCCACTTGCTTCGATCGGATTGATCTTCTAAGCTGGGCACTAGGTCAACCGTTATAAACGTTGCACCTACGGCAGGAAGAAGCAGTTTCCACGAGGGCGTTTCAATCGCCTCCTCTCTATACCCGACAATATTTGAACTTAGTGTCATCCTGCAATGATACGTTCCTATCGACAGAGAAACCCCATCTGTTCTACCTTGAAGAGCCATATAATCAGGCTCAATACTAACGAAAGGTGCCGTATGATCATATCGGATCCTTGCACTTACCGATACATCGGAGCCGATCCCGTTTTCAAGGACTGTCCATAAAAATACTGTTTTCATGCCATCCATAACTTCATTCGTATTCAGGTCAGGCTGAAACGTATAGAGTTTAGCTGCATCCCTAGATATTCTTTGAAAAGAGGACTGTGACGACTTAACTCTCTCAAAAGTCGAGAGGTCTGCCCGTTCAGTTAGATAGAGCTCGGCGATTTTAGAGTCGATCGTCACAGAAAATTCGACCATTTCATGCCTTGTATAGGTATCACTACGTGTAAGATCAATATACTCATAGAGACTAAAATTTTCTCCTGGTGGTGCAGAGTCATTTTTCACAACAAAAGACACATCCCCATTAAGGGTATTGGTCTTGTTCCCTGCATTATCATATGCTTTGACATCCAATTGATAGGATCCGTCACGATAGAGGAAGTACCCATCCGCTCCATTTATCTTTTTTAGGTCGATGCTCGCTGTCCAGACATAATCGGACGCTCGTTCTAGCGCAACAAATTCAACAAAGTCGTAGGGATAAACCCCATTATTAACAACAAGCGTTGGTGTGACAATAAGAACTTCTTGGCTATTTAAGGTTATCCAAAGAACGTCTCCGGTTGTGACATAAGGTCGGATAAACTCTCTGATTACATCGTTGCTTACCGCCACATATTGAACACTCATTGATGGGGGCGAGAAATCGACGTTGATCGAACGAGTTATAACCGCCAAGTTCCCTGCCCGATCTAGGGCCTGAAAATAAATTATATTAGGCGAATTTTCATTAGCTGATACGTGAATATCAGCAGAAAACACATCGCCACTTACCCACTCTGAGAAAGATGTTTGTCCGTACTTCGCTCGATATCGATAGGGGCGATCCGTTAACTGCCCATTCTCCGAGGGTGTTACCCATGCTATTGTAACGTTTGACGTGTTATACCAAGATGGAAGAGGAAGAGAATAATTTTGATCGAGCCAGACCGCTCCATTATTTTCAGCCCAAGTAACCACGGTTTGTGCTTGATTAAGAATATTAAACGTCAGAATCTCAGGAGGGGTAATATCAATTCTTATCGTCATACTTTCTGTTGTTAGATTACCTGCTTTATCTCTGACCTGAACATATACATCTCGCGTCATATCGCCACCCTCAGAAACAGGAAGTCCGTCATAAAAAGGTGCCAGTTGGAACGGGGTCCAATCTCGCATCGTGCTGGAAAGTCTATAAGGTTTTTCCGCCAACTGCGCATCATCATTGGAATGCATCCACTTAACATTGACCGCCTCTTCATCATACCAGCCAACCTCTGGGAAAAATCCATCGGAACCATTGTCAGTCGCATCTGGCAAAATCTCTGTAGAAAAAGCTCCAGGGGAGGTCATGTCAACATACACCGGTTTTTGGAGTGAAATTATATTGCCCGCATGATCGGCAATTGCACCCGAAACATAATTGATAACACTGCCTCGTTCATTAGAAAAAGTCTCAACATTTAAAGAAGAGGATGATCCCTGCCCATAAGGTACCTCTAAATTTTTTACAAAATATCGGGCTTCACGAAGACCAAAAAAATCCGTCACATTTTCAGACAGAAATTGACCTTTGATCCAATGATTAGAATACCAACCGATGTCAGGGGTTACCCCCCCATTATGGGGGACATCCTCTGAAATAATAAACTCAAAAGAACCAGTTGGGGCCTCGACATCAACCGTCACAAAAAGTTGATTCGTGACCACATTTCCAGCGCGATCTGCTGCACGAATGATTAACGAAAAAGCATGGTTTGGCGTAAGAGATAGCTGCAGGCCCTCTGTCCCGAACTCGGTTCCCCAGCCTTCTCCATTAATATTAGTTGAGTACGGTTGGTCGCGAAGCCGTCCCCAATAATTTGGTTTTTGCCAAGTGATACTAATCGTTGGACTATCATAATAACCTGGCTCGGGATCTATCCCATCTTGCTGTAAACTGCTGTCTTTGTCGCTGACAAGGACAGCATTTAGATTAATAGGCACGATTGTTGTTGACTCAACATTTTTAAAAACTTGGCTTCCACGACCCGCTCGATCCACAAATTCAAACGTTATATCTGTTCGACTATTGGATATGATCTCAAAGCTCGAAATAGTTATCGTCTGCACGGTTGATATATCCAAGATATTCTTCGTGCTATCAATGCTCCGCTTGAAATAAATTTTGGAAAGGGGAGCGGAGAAGCTTTGAAGATTTACCGTTGTGACAAAATCTAATGTCGTTTGATCATACCAGAGGGATTCAGCAAGAACCCCATCCCCTCCATTATCCGTCATGTCGGACAAAAAAAGAATGTCTTTATAGCTCATGATGGGAGCCGTTTCGGACACGAAAACATTTTTCGTTGAAATGGCAACATTCCCCGCTTTGTCTCGAATTAAAAGGGTTAACATGTTCCCTGTTGGGGCTTCATCAGAAGGAATAATGATGTCCGATAAATTGGTAAAGTCTGAGGTCAATACATTCTGATTTCCCTTATTATAATAATACGCATAGGGTTTCTGCGGGAGTTCACCATTATCCTCTGCTGACCACGTCCAATTGACTTCATCCCCATTGTTGTACCAGATATTTGGCGTTGCCTCGGGAAGTTCTAGGCTATCAGCCTCAAGCGTTAAATCAGGTTTTAGCCTAAAAACATTGAGTGTCGGTGGTGTGTTATCAACAAAAACGGTTGTACTCGCCTCTCGAATATTGCCCGCACGATCAACGGCTCTAACCTTAATGGTTTTGGCAAGATTTCCTCCGGCTTCGATGTAAAGTTGATTTGTATTTCGCGTCAACTGGAACATATTATCTGATAAAATGCCTTCCTGTTCAGCTGACCAGTTTGGAGACGGGTCGTTTTTTACTTGATAGGGCCATTCTCGAAGGGAAAAATCAGCAGGAGTCGTCCACGAAAAACTCACGGTTTCATCATTAAACCACCCAACGGCAGGAAGGGTTTGATTGATTGTAGTATCATTGTCCTGCCCCAAATAAACAGAAAACAAACTAGGCGGAGTGACATCAACACTTACGCGTACACTCAAGCTTGCAGAATTATGGACTTTATCAAAAATGAGTACTTGGATGTCACGAACACCTTCACGTGTTTGAATGCTCGTGGTTACGTCTAGCCCTTCGACCGTGACTTGTTCGGCACGAAAGGAAAGAATCGTGGAGACTCCTGCGCCAGCATTATCTGTAACCAGATTAAATTTGTCTACTTTAACCGAAACTGTCAGTTGGCCATAATACCCATCGTCGGGCTTCAGTCGACCTTGACTCTCATAATTATTATCAGATACAAGGATAAGGCTCGTTTCAGTCCATGTTGGTGGCATATTATCAATTTGAACATTAAAGGTATTGGGTATGACTGTTGATGAAAGGATTGCGCTTCCGATAGCGCCAGCCAAATCAACCCTAATTTCGCAGTTCTTGCTCACTCCGGTTGCAGATATAGGAACCAAAAAATTATTAAATTGGAATTTTCCATCTGTTCCCACATTTACTTGCGAGCCATCAGGCACTCCGTCAAAATATAGACACATGGATACATCTTTCAAGGGATGCAAAGTTGTATCATATTTATAGGCGAGGTTCCCCAAACAAACAACACCTTCTCCTGACCCAATGCCCCCTTTTATCCAAGGCCCGTTTGCATCTTGGACAAAGAATTGCTGATCAGCATTAAGTGTTAAAGCCGTAAGAACAAATTCTTGATTATACGTCAAGATTGATGTCGTAATCGAGGCTTCGTTATCATTTATCGTCACGAGAATTGGCATATTTTGAGCAAAAGGGTTCGTCCATTTTAGGCGGTAGTTAATACTAATTTCGGCCAAATTGTTCCAAGTGATCGTTGGGTTTCCATCAAACCAATCGCTTCCTTTTAATACTGTGTATTGCTTTGTGGAATAATTCAATTTAAATTGAATCTCATCCGAAAGATTAATGGTTACTTGGTTTGCACTATCTTTAAACCCAATAGACTGATTTTGCATCACGTGAACATATTGTGTTTGTGTGCCTCCTGAAAAAAAGGAAAGGTCTGTAATCGTGGTGAAGGCAAACGGCAATATTCCCACGACAAGTGCGAAGAACCTTACCCTGAAATGACATGAAGATTTTCTCACCTTTTACCCCTGTGCCTATTCACCAACACTACGCCCCAGTTTACCGACATAGAGCAGCAAATGCAAGGCACTGCTAGCTTGATGTCGGGGGCTTTGCGTTTTCATCCTTTAAGATAGGATCAATAAACCCATCCTTTTCGAGTTGTTTTGCGTACTCAATAATATATTGTTGAGCCTTATTGATATCAGTTCTTGAGTATTTTTTCCTTCCAAGCTCTATACCTTGTTGAACAATATTTTTTAGCCCTTTTGGAAGAATATTATAGAGTCTAGTTTGTTGTTCAACGGAATGATTGCAAAAAGCCATGGATAATATTTCGTTTGATACTTCAGAAAAAATTCGCTGATAATTTACCTCATTTAGTGAGAGTAGATCCTCAAATAAGATCATGATCCGTCTAAATAAAGTTGCTGCGTCTGGATATCGTTTAGAGAACTCTTGCATTAGAAGCATCTTTTTTTCTATATCAAGCTCTTCTAGTAGCTTAGCCACAACATATTTCCCGCCAAATTGTTCGGTCAACAATCGACGCAGAATTTTATCAAAATTCTCGATCTCTGCCTTGCTATATTGGATCAAGGATAACAATTCAGAAACAACATGAACTTGGATCTCATCCGGAAACTCCCCTAATAGTCGTTGCGCTAACTCAGGGTCAACGTACGAAATAACGAGGCAGGCATATTTTAAGTTTTCGGGCTTCGCTTTGATGATTTTATTTAACACATGGGCAGTATGATAAGTATTGTCTTTCGTTATATAGCTAAAGTATTGAAGGGCTAGTGTCTCCTCCTTGCCACTTTCTTGAAAAACACTTCGGATGTCCGCTGATTTCGATGCTTCGTCAACCGATTGGGATTTAGCTTCTCGCTTCTGAAAAAGATTGAAGGATTTTTCACTCATGATTAATCAAAATAAACCCTTCTTTTTCTAAATTTTGCGCGTACTGAATAACTTCTTGTCGGGCTTGGTCAACATCAACTCGAGAGGCCGTATTTCCTTTTAAGCTCAACCACTGGTCTACCATGGCTTGCACTCCTTTTGGAAGCGTTTCGAGAACTTTTCGTTGATAGCCCGAATCCATATGAACCAACGATGTCGCGATGATCTCGGTATCAATATCTCCAAATATTCGCGCAACCGTGCTTTCATCTAGCTCTAAAATATCTTCAAAAAGAATAACCAACGTGTTAAGCTCATCAGCTATCGGTGGGTTTTGGCGAGCGACCAAAGAAAGAAGCTGCTTCTTTGCCTCGCCTGACAATTGATCCATCACCTGTTTTAAGCGATATTTTCCACCAAACAAAAAGTCTATGCTGTTCTTAATCTCTTCTTCTAACTGCCTCAGATCATTTTCTGGGTAATGCTGTAAGGTTAAAATATTGTTCATGATCTCTGCCTGAATTTTAACTGGGTACTCAATCAATATTGATGCTGCTAAGTTCGAGGGCAAACAACTCATAACAACCGCAACCGTTCGTGGTGTCGCTTGTTGAAGCGCAATTTTGATCTGCAATAAGAACTTTAGCTTGTGCGTGTTCTCATCATCAACAAAAGTAAAATATCTGGCCCCATTTCCTAACACTTCATTACGCATGGCTATCAGTTTTTGTTCTTCCATTTTCTTTTGCGCATCTTCTTCTTCTTTTCGGAGTTCATCAGCCGTTTTTTCCGGAATCGTGGCCTCCGTATTGGCTAATTGCGTCGCTGTTTCGGCTGACGATCCCTCTATTACTTTTTTTCGTCCCATCGACTTCAACACAAGAACAAGCATAGCAACTAGAACTGCAAGTCCTACTAAAAGAAGGATGATCGTTGAAAGAGGCAGTTTGTTTTTTGCAGTAAGTTTTTGTTTGGAAATGGATTCTTTTCCACCGGCCGAAAGATCGGTAAATTTTTGTTTTAATATTGAGAGCTTGTCGCCCTTTTGTTCATCTAAATTCAAAAAACCAGTAATAAACTGCCGTACGGCTCTTATTTCACCTAACTTGACCTTAGCATCCATAATAATAACAACATCTTTATTGGCGACAACCGGACTACGTTCGACCACCTCATAGTTAAGAGGCGCCCCCTCATTTCCCCCGCCAGACAAAAACTTTAATGAAGGAATACCGGGCATAACTGTACTTTGGCCTTTTCCGCCTCCTTGATAATCAGACATTCCGGGAATATCAGGGATTTTTGTATAATTTATCTCCCACTTATTACCTTCTGAGATGAGAGAAATATAGACTATCGATCGACCTGCGCCCAACATTCTATCGAGGGCCGATTGAACGGTCTCTTCAATATGTTGTTGATAGGTCTGCAGATTTTGGGAAAAAGCAAGGGTCATAAATATGACAACAAGGCTTCCCCATTTAATAATTGATCGTCGCATAAATCAAAGTATACACAGAGAAACTTCTAAGGGACAATAATTTTGGATATTTTGAATCCTCTTTTCCCACACAAAAAGAGGAATTCAAAGACATTTCTACTTTGCTACCGCAACCTCTTCTGATTTTGCGGACAAAAACTTTAGGTTCTCAGCAACAATCTCCGTAATCCATTGACGCTCTTTGTCTTTCATATATGTTCTGATCTGGATGTGTCCATCAACAAGAACCTTTTTGCCCTTACTAAGGTAGGAGCCACAAACTTCAGCCAGTTTTCCCCATGTCACGATTGTGAAGAAATCAGTAACCGGCTTATTATCTTTTCCCATGTATCGTTCAACTGCAAGAGTAAAATCGGCCTTTGTTTGACTTTTCAACTTCTTTATCTCCGGATCCCGTACTAAATTCCCAACTAACGTTATTCGATTATATGAAGACATTTTGACACCTCCGAGTATATTTTGTTGGCCAACAGGATCAATCATAACAAACAGAAACATGGGTCGTCAACATATAGTTTTATGTTTGTTTTTTACGTAAGCATTTTGGGCATAAAAATGCCTCGCAATATTAACGAGGCATTTTGAATCAAGTTTTAATTAACTGCGTCCTTCAACTTCTTGCCTGCCGTAAACACTACTGTATTCTTTGCAGGGATATTGATTGACTTACCGGTTTGTGGATTGCGTCCGGTCCGCGCTGCCCTTTTCTTTTTCTTCCAAGTTCCAAATCCAACCAATGAAACATCGTTACCCTTTTTAAGTGCAACCTTTACACTGTCGAGAAGCGAATCTAAAATCTTTGCTACTTCTGTCTTTTTCAACTTGGTATTTGCAGCAACCGCATCAATTAGCTGACCCTTGTTCATGCCTTTCACCTCCTAAAAATGACTAATATATTAAGGACTATACACGAGCCAATTTTGAAAAGTCAAGCGCACCTAAGCCTCGAGCGACTAGCCGTCGTCAAAGCCTTACGCGACATAGTGTTCTTGAATTAGACAAAAGGTTATTGTAAGATGAACTTTAAATTAAAGGAGTTGCCATGTTTTCACGATTCACTCAAAAAGCGATTCAGGTCATTATGTATGCCCAAGAGAAAGCCAAAAAGCTTAAGATTCCCTATATCAATAACGAGCTCCTACTTTATGGACTCCTAAAAGTTGAAGACACCATTATTCAAACCGCCCTTCAAAAAATTAAAGTTGACCCGACTATTCTTCGGAGCATCATCAATGAACATCTGCAAACACAAAAATCCTCGCTCAAGCTTGACAATATCCCCTTTTCACCCCAAGTCAAAGTCACTCTTTCTCAAGCATGGGATGAAGCAAGGCAGTTGGGTCATAGCCATGTAAGCGTAGAACACCTCCTTCTTTCTGTGCTAAAAGACACCTCTCCTGCCATTACAGCGATCATTCTCGAAGCAAGCATCGATATTCTTCAGATTCGCACAGCCATTCTGGACATCTTGGGTGAAAATTACGCTGAAGCATCTGAGGAAGAAGGTAGTACGTCACGTCAACAAACCCCTACGCTTGATCTCTACGGACTTGACCTAACCCAACTGGCCAAAGAAGGGAAGCTTGATCCTGTTATCGGACGTGAATTTGAGGTAAAACGTATCCTTCAAATTCTCAGTCGGCGCAATAAAAACAACCCTGTATTAACGGGTGAAGCGGGTGTGGGTAAAACAGCGATCATCGAAGGGTTAGCCCAACGGATCGTGAATGGAGAAATTCCACCCAACCTGCTTAACAAGCGGGTCATTACCCTTGATTTGGGGCTTTTAGTCGCAGGGACTCGATTTCGGGGTGAATTTGAGGAACGGATCAAGAAAATAATCGATGAAATTAAAAACGATCGACAAACCATTCTTTTCATAGACGAAATCCATACCATCATTGGAACCGGCAATTCAGAGGGCGCTCTCGACGCTGCCAATATGTTGAAACCTGCTCTCGCTCGAGGGGAAATCCAATGCATCGGGGCAACAACCTTAAACGAATACCGAAAAAGCATTGAAAGCGATGCCGCTCTTGAACGTCGATTTCAGCCTATCATGATCGATCCTCCCTCCGAAGAGGACACCATGCACATTCTTTTTGGAATCCGAAAGCGCTATGAAGACTATCACAAAGTTGAGATATTGGACGACGCTCTTGAAGCGGCTGTATATTATTCCACTCGATATATTACAAATCGACAACTGCCGGACAAAGCGGTTGATTTGATTGATGAAGCCGCCTCAACAGAAATGCTTGAAGCCAGTCGACTAAACAAGAAAAAAGCCGGCAAAGAAAAAACAGTGACTGTAACTCGCGAGTCTATCATCACGGTCGTCTCAACGTGGACGGGGGTACCCCTTCGTGATCTATCCGAATCTGAAGCCTCTCGCCTCAAACACATTGCTAGTGACCTCGCTAAAAAAGTCATTGGCCAAACCGAAGCGATCGAATCCCTAGCAAAGGCGATTAAACGCTCAAAGGCAGGGCTAAAAGATCCTGGACGACCTACTGGCTCGTTCTTATTTCTTGGGCCTAGTGGTGTGGGTAAGACAGAGATGGCCAAACAGTTGGCGCTCTATGTTTTTGGTCGAGAAGATGCCTTTGTACGCATTGATATGAGTGAATACACCGAAAAACACACGATTTCTCGCCTAGTTGGATCTCCTCCGGGTTACGTCGGTTATAACGAAGGCGGGCTTCTCACTGAACCCGTCAGGAAAAAACCTTATTCGATCGTATTGTTTGATGAAATTGAAAAGGCTCATCCTGAAGTCAATAATTTACTTTTACAGGTTATGGACGATGGACGACTGACCGACTCAACAGGGAAAATGGTTGACTTCAAAAACACCATTATCATTATGACCTCCAACGTGGGTGCTAAGACCATCGAAAGCAATCAAAGCATTGGATTTAACTCCAACGTGGACGAAAAAGAAGACTATGGTCGAATGAAGGAAAAGATCCTTGCTGAAGTGAAGGAGTCTTTTAGTCCTGAGTTCATCAACCGTATCGATGACATTATTATTTTTAAGGCCCTCAGTAAAGACAGTCTTCGAGAAATAATGGATCTTTTCATCGCTGATGTTAATCACCGATTAAAAAGCAAAGACATCACCATTAAGCTTAATTTGCCAGCGAAAAACTGGATTATCGATAAAGGGTACAAAGCCAATAAAGGGGCTAGGCCACTTAGAAAAATGATTCAGGATTCTATCGAAGATGCTGTTGCTGACCTGCTTATTGATCGAAAGATCCCAGACCACTCTATCGTTAATGTTGGGATCAAGGCCGATGCGTTGTCCTTTACCCCCATTCAAAAAGAGGTAAAAGATTAATTTCGAAACGATTCGTTAAATAATACATTGATTTCGATCCGTCGATTCTTGCTACGATTCTCAGCACTATCATTGGGGGCAAGAGGTCGATATTCTCCATACCCCACGGTTTTCATGCGCAACGGTGAAATGCCGGCGGTTTTAACCATAAACTTAATAACGGAATAGGCCCGATCGAAAGACAAGTCCCAGTTCGAATCATATTTGCTTGTATGGATCGGCATATTATCAGTATGTCCTTCTATATCAATGGGGTTACGCGTCTTCTGAATGATCGCACCAATATCGGCAAGGATTGATCCCGCTTCTGGTTTTAGTTCTGCCGAGCCTGAATCATATAGAACAGGTTGTTTTAATACAATTCGAACCTTTTTTTCCTCCACAATTACACTTACATATTCGGTTAGTTTTTCATCATTTACCAGTTTCTGGATTTGTTGGGCGATCTTTGTTTTGGCATCCGTTGCCGTCTCCTGTTTTACAGATTCGCTCTCTTTCGTTTGCTTCTGGCTTTGAGGTTTTTGCTTTTCATCAACCACTTTTTTGAAGTTCTCGCTTATCTTTTTAAGAAAATCCTCATAGGTCGTTCCTTGTGTTTTTGAAACATATTGTGAGGCAAAAACAAACAATAAAATAAAAAAGCATAGAAGCTGGGACATCAAGTCCCCAAACATAATAAAACCTATGGGGCTTTCGCCATGCTCCTCTGCGTGTTTTTTTCTACCGCTCATACGGATTGATTGCTTAAAGCTGCCTTATTAACATCACCCATGTGAAGATAACTAAGTAAATATTTTTCAACTTTAATCGGAACTTCGCCCTTTGAAATAAATAAAATCCCCTCGGCCATCATGCGCTTTAATACAACCTCTTCATCGCTCATGATCTTTAATTTTTGCGCGATAGGTGTAAACACCATACCCGAAAGAAATCCACCATAAAAGGTTGCAATAAGTCCTAAGGCCATGGCCTTACCCAGTTGCGAGGGATCGGCCATGTTCCTTAATACCTGAATGAGTCCGACAATGGTTCCCACCATACCTGCAATAGGCGCAACGACGGCAGTGTTTCTATTTATACCCACGATGGTCATATGTCGTTCTTGCATTTCTTCGATGCTATTGTATAAAGCCGCTCGAATAAAGGGCTCTTGGAACTTTTCTACCACCAAAGAAATCCCATATTGAAGAAAGGGATCTTTGATCCGTTCTATTTCAGGGATCAAGGCCGCTTTCCCTTGTGTTAATGCAATTCGAGAGAGCTCAACGATAATCCGTATAGCCTCTGGTGGTGACATTCGTTTTTGAGGAATAACAATAAACGAATAAGCCTTTAATAGACTCCATGTATTCTTAAATTTGGTCCCAAATAACATGGCGAAAACACAACCACCCAAAACGATCATTAACGCTGGAACATGAAGATACTCTTGGGGTGACCTGACTATTTCCGGAACGCCGATAAATAGAATCAATAACAGCATAATTGGCGCAAGTAATACATTCCATTCCATGGCGAAGCCTTCTTTCTTTGTATTGTTTCGATTTTACCCAAAATGATTTGCCTTTGTATATGGTTTTACGGGTTTTATGTTTTAAGCTATAATGAAGCCCGCAATCATAAGGATGCGCCTGTAGCTCAGCTGGATAGAGCACTTGACTACGGATCAAGAGGCCGGGGGTTCGAATCCCTTCAGGCGCACCATTGCTAGTCTGTTTTTTTACATGCTATAATAAATTGTTTTATATACGTTACAAGGAGTTGAGCTCATGGCAGTTAAAATTCGTTTACAACGACGCGGCAAAACAAAACAACCCGTTTATCGTGTTGTTGTTCAAGATTCTCGCGTTGCACGCGATGGTAAGGTCATTGATCAGTGTGGTTTGTATAACCCTCTCAAAAAGCCTGCCGTTATTCAAATAGATGGCCCAAAAGTTGTTGCTTGGATCGCCAAAGGCGCGCTTCCATCAAAAACCGTTGAGCGCTTACTCGTTGGTCAAGGGATTATTGCTGAAAAAGCAAAACCTTCGATTAAACCCGTTCCCTCAAAAGAAGACACACCTACCGCCTAATTTCGTTCAAGGAGTCCACTGTATGAAAGATCTCGTCGAACTCTTAACTAAATCACTCGTAGATAACCCCGACAATGTTGAGGTTGCCGAAACAGCAAGTGAGAGCGTTGTTGTTTATGAAATTCGTGTTGCACAAGAGGATGTTGGAAAAGTTATTGGTAAAGAAGGTCGTATCGCCAACGCTATTCGAGCGATCGTTAAGGCAGCAGCCGCTAAGCAAGGCAAAAAAGTAACCATCGAGATCATTACACAAGAGTAGAAACTTCTGAAAGCGGGGGCATCATGGCAAAAAACGTAACACTAAAAAGAACGGTAACGATTAAAGCAATTGTAACGGATGATTTTAAGAGTTATTTAGCCTATGAGCTGGAAACCGCCATTAAAGATCTTCAAACAAAAATTTCTGACATTGAAAAGCAAGGTCAACTTCTTATAGAATCCTTAAAAAGCGAGAATGCCAGCGAGCAAATTGCCTCTGTTGAGCAGCAACTGAAGCTTGAACGCCAACAACAAGTCGGCGTCATTGCGGACTTACAATCAAGAATCAAAGAGGCTCAAACCCTTGCCCTTAACTCGGAGTTTGTTCAGGGAACCATTGATGGCTTTGTTACCATCAAGCCGGGCGACAATCTTTATCAAAAGCTTGGTGGGCTAGAAATTATTGTCAAAGACGGGGTCGTTTTGGATATCAAAGGAGACACCGAAGGGACGTGAGCACGTCACCCTCTCGACTCGTTCCTATAGGCCAACTGGGTAAAACACACGGGATAAAAGGCGAAATTCGTTTTCGTCCTTATCGTCCCTTCTTCATCAATCTATTAAAACAAAATCACGTCGTGACAGTTGGAACCAAACATCTGACACTGATTGATTTTCGAGAAACAGCCTCTTTTTTGCTTCTTTCTTTCGCCGGCATATACACCCCAGAGAAAGCTCAGTTCCACGTTAATCAGGAGATTTGGTTCCCTTTTAGCGAAGTAGAAAACATTACGCCTTCCCCCATCAACCTCCCCGAACAATGGATCGGCTGGGTGGTTATGGCAAACAACCTTGTACTTGGGAACGTCGTCGATGTGTTACAAACCAAGGCCAATGACATCTTAACCATAAAAAACGAGAACGACGAGGAATGGCTTGTTCCCGTTATTCCAGAATATATTCTCTTGATTGATCCAAAAAACCAAACGCTATCAATAAAAAAACCCATCCTCGTGTAATGCTAAAACGTGTCGATATCCTGACGTTATTTCCTGAGCTTATCGAACCCTATTTAACCTCAAGCATTCTTGCTCGAGCGCAACAACGACAAGACCTTAACCTTCGTGCACACAATATACGAAATTTTGCTCACAATAAACATCATCAGGTTGATGACACCCCCTATGGTGGAAAGCTGGGTATGGTCATTCAAATGGAACCGATCTATCAAGCCTTAGCCACTATTAAGACAAAAGCTTGCCAAACGATTCTTCTGACCCCTGCGGGAGAAAAACTTTCCATGCCGCTCTGTCATGAACTGGTCCAACACGAGCATCTTGTCTTATTGTCGGGGCATTATGAAGGCTTTGACTCACGCTTACTTAACTACGTGGATCGTTGTGTCTCGGTTGGTGACTATGTGTTAACCGGCGGAGAATTACCCGCGCTGACCTTAACCGATGCCCTAATTCGACTCCTTCCCGGCGTTCTTGGAAATGACGAGTCCGCTGCAATGGATTCCTTTTACAATGGGCTTCTTGACTGGGACGTCTTTACACGTCCTCAAAAGTTTGATATATTCAATGTTCCAGATGTGCTTGTTTCTGGTCATCATCAGAACATTAAGCGTTGGAAAATAAAAAGTTCATTAGGGAATACATGGCGATATCGCCCGGACCTTTTGGCCCGACACCCTTTTAGCGAGGAAGAGCGAGATCTGTTACAACAGTTTTTCGTTGAGGAGGACAAATATGAATTCAATAGTCGCTGAGGTTACCCAAGATCAACTCCGTTCTGATCTACCCGATATCCGCATTGGTGATACGGTTAAGGTGGGGTTTAAAGTTATAGAAGGCAAAAAAGAACGTATTCAAGGGTTTGAAGGCGTAGTTACTAAAATTCAAAATGGCGGGATCGACAGAAACTTTACGGTTCGTAAGGTTGTTGGAGGCGTTGGCGTTGAAAAAACATATTTCATCAACTCTCCCTTGCTTGCTGAGCTTAAGGTGCTTCGCGAAGGTAAAGCCCGTCGCGCTAAACTCTTCTATCTCAGAGGCATTCTTGGATCAAAAGCCAGCAAAATCAAAGCTCGCGACCCGCGATTCAATTAGTCATTCGCTGATGAAAAAGTTCTGGCAAAATGTTGGCGCCATTCTGATGGCCATCGCTATTGCTGTTTTCATTAAAGAGTTCATTATCGAAATCCACTTGATCCCTACGGGGTCAATGATCCCCAATATCAATGTTGGAGATCGTATTATCGTTAATCGCTTTTATTACGGCATTCAAAACCCTCTTTACAATGCAAAAATGAAAAAATCCATTATGCTTGTCGCCCACAACCCCCTATACAACAATCATTTGCCTTTCTCTAACAACAAATACATCGTTCCGTTTAAGGCTCCCATTCATCGTTTTGATGTGATTGTCTTCTTTCCTCCAGAAATCCCTGTTTTGGGACGTGAATACTATTTCAATGACAATAAAGCATTGGAGCCCGTCTACTTTGAGCCCCCGCAACTTATCGGTGAACGATATGTTAAACGCTTGATCGGTCTTCCGGGTGAAAAGCTTGAGATACGCAGCGGGGATGTCTTTATCAATGATCAACTTCTGCATGAACCGCAAGTAAAAAACAATGACTACTCCGACTTCGGGCCTATAAAAATCCCTTCTCATCACTATTTCTTTATGGGGGATAATCGTCCTCGAAGCAGTGATAGTCGCGTTTGGGGCGTGGTTCCTGAGGACAAGATTTTGGGTAAGGCTTGGGCGGTTATTTGGCCCTTAAAAGCCGTTAAACTCATCCATTAACCGCATTGAGCAGCCTAACGCAAGCTAAAGCGGCCTTCAATGATGTTCACAAAGAGCTTCAACCTAAAATAACCCCCATATTGAATAAAATAAAGGATGGGTTGATTCTTTCCGAAACCGAAACACGTATAATTCACCAATATCAACGTGTTGGGTTGTTGATTCAACGTATAACGCCAAGGCTTTGAGCTATTAAGCGTTAACCTTGAAGTCGACACAATCTCCATCGCGCACAACGTATTCCTTGCCTTCTAGGCGAAGAACGCCCTCTTCTCGGGCTTTTTGAAAGCTGCCTGAACGAACAAGATCCTCGTATGAAACAACTTCAGCTTTAATAAAGCCTTTTTCAAAGTCGCTGTGAATAACCGCTGCGGCTTGTGGGCCCTTTGTTCCCTTTTTGATCGCCCAAGCTCGGGTTTCTTTTTCGCCCGTTGTTAAATAGGAGATGAGGCCCAGCAATTCATAACTGGCTTTGGCTAGTTTATCAAGGCCTGACTCGGTAATACCAATGGCAGAAAAATACTCGGCCGCCTCTTCGGGAGATAATTGGCTTATTTCTTGTTCTATTTTACTGGAGATCACGATAATCAGTGCTTTTTCTTCTTTTGCGATTGGAACAATTTTCTTTACATACTTCTGCTCTAAACCGAAAGAAATGTCATTTTCAGACACATTCGCGACATAAATAACCGGCTTGCGAGAAAGCAAACTTAAATCTTTAAGATGACTTTCCTCTTGATCCGTTAACTCGACGATTCGTGCTGGCTTTCCCGCATCTAAGGCATTTTTAAGTTTCTCATAAACAACCATTTGCTCAAGAATCGTTTTATCCTGACTTTTCATTTTTTTACTATTGCCCTGTATTCGTTTCTCAAGGGTTGAGAGGTCCGCTAATATAAGCTCTAGATTGATAATATCAATATCAGAAAGAGGATCGATCCGACCTTCTACATGCAGAATGTTCTCATCCTCAAAACAACGAACATCATGCAAAAGAGCCTGAACTTCTCGGATATTAGCAAGAAACTGATTGCCAAGTCCCTCGCCTTTTGACGCGCCTTGGACAAGGCCAGCAATATCCCAAAACTCGATAGCGGTAGGAATAATCTTTTGACTCTTTGAGATGCCGGAAAGAACCTTAAGTCGATGATCCGGTACCGTAACGATCCCGACATTTGGGTCTATCGTACAAAAGGGATAATTGCTTGCTTCCACATTGGACTGCGTTATCGCATTAAATAATGTCGATTTACCAACATTGGGCAGTCCAACAATGCCTAAAGAAAGAGCCATCTACTCTTTTTCTTCATCAAGGAGTTTTGCAAACGCAACAACCTTGTCTTTACTGTCTAGTTTTTGAACCCGAACGCCTCGTGCAGCACGACCTTGCTTTGAAATAGGTTTGACGCTTTGACGAGACACGGTTCCTTTTTCGCTGACGATGATGACTTCATCGTCATTCGTTACAATGGCTCCACCCGCTAGGAAGTCACCGACCCTTAACTTAATACTTCGAAGGCCAAGACCCGCGCGTTTTTGAAGACGAAATTCTTTAATATTAATCCGCTTACCTATCCCTGACTCAGCAATGATAAGCAGGCTTGAGCTTTCCTCATCAACAGACCGGACACTGTTATCTACAATGCGATCTTTACCCTTAAGTTGCATCCCTCGAACCCCTCGTGCAGCACGACCTATTGGCCTGACTTGGTCTTCTTTGAACCGGATAACCATACCATCTCGGCTTAGCAACATGACATCTTTGTTGCCATCCGTAATTTCAACCCATCGCAACGTATCTCCCTCATCAAGGTTGATAGCAATAATCCCATTCGTTCGGATATTCTTAAAGTCTGTTACTTTGACTCGTTTCACAACACCTCGAAGGGTGGTCATAAAAAAGTATTGATTTTCTGCATCAAAATTATCCATAATCACTCCGGTGGTCACCAGTTCATTTTCTTGAAGATTTAAAATACTCGAAATATTGGATCCCTTGCTATACCGTGATTCTTCTGAAATATTATAGACTTTTGTTTTGTAGGCTTTTCCATTGGAGGTGAAACATACGAGCGTACTATGTGTGGAAACAATGAAGACTTTCTCAATAATGTCGCCCTCTCGTGTTACCATCCCGCCAATCCCTCGGCCACCTCGGAGTTGGTTTCGAAAATTATCGACGGACAATCGTTTTACAAAACCAAATTTTGTAATAAATACAGCAACCGTTTCTTCTTCGATCAAGTCTTCATAGTTAAGGTCTTCAATATCCGTTGTCAACTCTGTCCGACGCTTATCACCAAAACGCTCTCTTAAATAAACGGCATCGGCTTTGATGATATCGAGTATTCGCTCTCGCTTGGCAAGTATATCTAGCATATCTGCGATTCGTTCTAAGAGTTCCTTGTGTTCAAGTTCTATTTTTTCACGTTCTAGACCTGTTAATCGTTGAAGTCGCATATCCAAAATGGCCTGAGCTTGAATCTCGGAAAGTTCAAAGTTGCGGATCAAGGCTTCTCTGGCCTCTTCGCCTGTATTACTTGAGCGAATCAACTCAATGACCCGATCAAGGTTATCTAGAGCGATCCTTAATCCCTCCAGAATATGGGCTCTCGCTTGGGCTTTCTTAAGATCAAACTCAACAGCGCGTTTAACGACGATTATTCGATGCTCAATGTACTTCGTTAACAACTCTCTTAGCCCAAGTGTTTTGGGCTGTCCATTGTCTAGTGCTACAATATTGATGCCATAACTTACAACCATTTGAGTATGTTTAATGAGCTGATTCAGGACAACACTCTCATTTGCTTCTCGCTTAAATTCTATGTAAATACGCATTCCTTTTCGATCAGATTCATCACGTAGATCGGCAATTCCATTAATCGCTTTTGACTTAACCAAATCAGCTATTTTTAGAATAAGCATGGCTTTGTTTACCGTATAGGGAAGCTCGGTAATGATGAGGGCTCGACGTTTTTTTGATTTGTTTTCCTCAAAATGATGTTTGGCTTGTACTTTAATAATCCCTTTACCGGTTTGATAGGCCTCTATGATGCCTCGTTGACCACAAATTTGAGCACCCGTTGGGAAATCGGGACCTTTAACATAGTGCATTAACTCCATGGCTGTTAGGTTCGGTTCTTCGATCAAGGCTATGATCGCATCACAAATCTCGGTCAAATTATGCGGGGGAATGTTCGTTGCCATACCCACGGCTATTCCAGAGCTTCCGTTGATAAGCAAATTCGGTAGCTTTGCGGGCATAACGGTGGGCTCTTCTAGGGATTCATCAAAGTTGGGAGTAAATTCGACGGTATTTTTATCAATATCTTCGAGTAATTCAAGAGCAATCTTGCTCATTCTGGATTCGGTATATCGCATCGCCGCCGCACTATCTCCGTCAACCGACCCAAAATTACCTTGACCATCAACTAAGGGATATCGAAGCGAAAAGTGTTGAGCCATTCGAACCATCGCTTCATAAACAGCTGAGTCACCGTGGGGGTGATATTTACCTAATACTTCGCCCACAACACGAGCACTTTTTTTGTGCGGTTTATCCGGTGTAATCCCTTGTTCATACATCGCATATAAAATCCGGCGATGAACAGGTTTTAGTCCATCTCGAACATCAGGAAGGGCTCGTCCAACGATAACGCTCATCGCGTAATCGATGTAAGAGGATTTCATTTCATCTTCTATGTTTATGGGTTTAATATTTTGAGCGGATAGTAATTCTAATTGTTCTGACATGTGGTTACTCCTTTATATATCCAGCCACTGGACTTTTCGAGCATACGTTTCAATAAAGTTCTTTCGCGGTGCGACATCTCCACCCATTAATATAGTAAATATTTCGTCGGCAATTTCTGCATCGTCTAGCTTTATTTGAAGCATAGCCCGTTGGGACGGATCTAGGGTTGTTTCCCATAATTGTTCTGGGTTCATTTCTCCGAGACCCTTATATCGTTGAATCGTAATTCCTTTGGTTGAAACTCGTTCCATAAATTCGATAAGGAGCTCGTTGCTTTCTACGATTTTTTCATCCCCATTCATGTCAACAATATAGGGCGCATTTTTACTCTCGTTCAAATCATCAAGGGAGTGTTTAAAGTCTTTTATCTTGTTAATGTCAAGTTCACCATCTTGAATAATTTTTATAAGAAACAGCTCTGTATCATCGACAATATCAGATAAATCACCCGCCTCTAAAACTCGGTGTTTTATCTCAAGGAATCTGGGCAACTCAAGCTCAAAAATAACATTAAGAACATCGCTTGTTTTGTATAGTCGTTTATCGCTATCGACTAATAAGGCTTTTAGTTGTGATAAACGTTCAACAAAAGACAAGATATCTTTTTGCTGAAGGCTCTGGGTTTTGTTTTTTGTATAGAGCGTGATTCCCGCTAAATTAAATCGACTCATTATTTCTTTTTTTTGTTCCTCATTATAGGCATACTCTTTACTGCTTCCCTTTTTAACTAGGTAAAGGGGCGGTTGTGCAATATACATGAGACCTTCTGTGATAATCTCTCGTGCATATCGATAAAAAAAGGTGAGAAGAAGCGTTCGAATATGGGCACCGTCGACATCTGCATCGGTCATAATAATAATTTTGTGATATCTAACTTTTTTTAGAACTTCTTCTCTAGATAAGGACTCTTCTCGATCTAATCGGGCAATAACATCTGGTCCTATTGCGGTAATAAGAGCCTTTATTTCTGTGTTTTCCAAGATCTTGTCCAGTCGTGCTTTTTCGACATTTAAGATTTTGCCTTTTAAGGGAAGGATGGCCTGGTAATTTCGGTCTCGTCCTTGCTTGGCACTTCCTCCGGCACTATCACCCTCAACAATGAAGATTTCTGTTAATTCAGGGTTTGCTTCTGAACAATCCGCGAGTTTGCCTGGAAGGGTTGTGCTCTCCAATACATTTTTCCGTCGAGCAAGATCTTGTGCTTTTCGTGCCGCTTCTCGTGCTTTTGCTGCTAATAAAGACTTATTAATAATTTCACGTGCTGTTGACGGGTCGCGTTCAAAGATCATCTCGAGCGCTTCGCCTACGATTCCATCAACAAGTCCCCTAACCTCGCTATTTCCTAGCTTGGCCTTTGTTTGTCCTTCAAATTGGGGGTCTTGGATCTTAATCGAAATGATCGCGGTCAACCCTTCCTTCGTATCATTCCCCGTTAATATCTCATCACCTTTAAACATTTTATATTTTTTGCCAAATAGATTGAGGGATCGTGTAAGAGCGGTTCTAAACCCGACGACATGAGAGCCGCCTTCTTTGGTTCGAATGTTGTTAACAAAAGAAATGACGTGCTCGTCGTAATAATTCTTACTATAGTGAAGGGCAACTTCAACAGCTGAATTATCTTTTTCTTTTGATATGTAATAGGGGTCTTTAAAAAGGGGTTCCTTGTTGGCGTCAAGGGCTTGAACGTAAGAGACGATTCCACCCTCAAACTGAAAATCATCATGAAGGGGTTCTTCTGGGCGATTATCAACTAAAGAAATTTTGATCCCTTTATTTAGATAGGCCATTTCTTTACATCGACTGACGATGACCTGATATTCAAAATCTACTTCTTCAAAAATAGTGTTGTCGGGAAAAAAGGTTATCGTTGTACCGGTTGATTTTTTGTCCGAATCAGTGGTTATTCCCGGTGCGTCTGGGTCACCTTTTGTAAAAGATTGTTTGTAGTTTTTTCCGTCGCGATAAATATCGACTAACAATTTCGTCGAAAGAGCATTAACGCATGAAACCCCAACGCCGTGTAAACCGCCCGAAACCTTATACCCTTTACCTTCAAATTTTCCACCTGCATGAAGAACCGTCAAAACAATCTCTGCTGCACTAACGCCACGGTCAGGGTGAAGGTCTATGGGAATCCCTCGTCCATTGTCTTCAACACTACAGGAACCATCGGCACCAAAAATGACCTTAATTTCATTGCAGTAGCCTGCCAACGCCTCATCAATACTGTTATCCAGCACTTCGTAAACCAAGTGATGAAGACCGCTTTTATCGGTTGAGCCAATATACATAGCTGGTCTTTTTCTAACGGCTTCTAGACCTTCTAATATTTTAATGTCTGACGCTTTATAGGTGCTTTCTACCATCGTTTTCTCCTTTTAGTGGTTTCGCTGTTCATACAGCTTGTACCAACGTGCTGATACATTTGACTTTATATGATCACCTGTTAAGTCTTGTGGATGAATGTTTAGTTTTGTTATCACGTATTCTTCTATACTTGTCTTAAATTGGTTCAGACTCGTTACGTTCTTATTTCGATGCCAGGACCAATACTCCATTCCAATTTTATCATAGATTCTATTTATTTGAAATGTTCTTTCTCTCATGAAAGCCTCATAGTCTATGAGTTTTCTGTCTATTTCATCAAGATCTTGATATCTAATCCATGGTGCTTCCCGTAGAAACTGAAAAATACGTTGTCTTTGGGCATCCAACTCAAACGAACGACAAAAAGAACAAAGGCTTTCTCCTTCTCTTAAAAGGATGGTGCCGCATTGTTGGCAGGGTGTTTGGCTTTTTTGATGACGTTGATAGTTCTCGCTGGGTTCAATTTGAACTCGAATTTCTTTAATTGACTTATCGTGCTCTTTTAATTTTTCAAGAACCTTGTTTTTTATATACACCCATTGTTGAGCCACCATCGCATTTTGAACCCCTATATAAACTCTGTTTGATTGAATATAGAGGGTCATGTTTTCTATTTTCATCGTGGATGGAAGGGTTTGTTTTAAAAGATGAAGCAACCTTGTTTGTTGTCGTAAAATTGGGTTAAGTAAGGAATCAGTTAACATTTATCTATTAAAGGCAGTAAAAACATCTTCATTATGATTCATGTTTTTGGGGTACGTTGTCGCCGTTATAATGGACTGAACGTTTTGGGTAATCAGTTCAACGAGGGGAGGTTGTGTTGTTTCATCTATTCCCAATAGCGCATCATCCAATAACAGAATAGGGGTTCGTTGTTTTTGTTCCATCCATATTTCTTTTTCTGCCCATCTCAAGAGAACGCCCAACAAACGCCTTTCTCCTAAAGAAATAGATCTCCGCGCCTCTTGATCATGATAAAAAATAGCTATTTCGTCTCGATGGGCGCCTAAACAAGACTCTTTATATCGCATTTCTCTTTCATAAACCTCTTTTGTATTTATTGCTTCATGGCTTGAATAGTAATTTAATCTTATTAATTTTTTTGTTGTTTTATTTAGATATCGGTTTATAGTATTTTCTATCCTTTTTAAGACCTTTATTCTTTCCTCTACCAATATTTGAGACACTTGAGAGATCTTTTGATGATATAGGTCAATTAACGATAAATCATATTTTACTGTGTTTTTGTAATGAAAATTTAATAATTTAACGGTATGCTTTAACTTCTTGAGTTGTTGAAGATATTCGGGTGACAATTTTGAAAGAAAACTATCTAAAAACAAGCGTCTTTCTGATGGGGGCCCAAGTAAAATACTATCATCTATCGGGGAAATATGGACGGTTAATAGTTTATTTAATAATTCTGTCGTTTTGATAAGTGGTTTTGTGTTCCATAAAATCTTTTTACCTTTTTTATTTAATTTAATCACTATTTGATGTTGATTATTTCCATCATTAAACTCACCGTCTATTTGTGTTAATTCTTCTCCATTTTTAATGATCTCTTGTTGATGTTTTGTTTTTATTGATTGTCCGGTTGAAATAAACTGTATCGCTTCGATAATATTACTTTTGCCTGCTCCATTATTTGCGATCAGAAAATTTATCCCTTTTTTAAATTCGAGGTTTATCGTACTGAAATTACGATAATTTCTTAATAAAAGGGTTGAGATTAACACCTCAATATTTACTAATCCCTTTTTACTTTTATTGGCATCATAATGTAAATATAATTAAGATTATTCATTTCTTTCATACATATCGGTTTTTCATCATTAATAATATGTAAGATAATTTCTTTTGTCTCAAGGTTTCGAAGAGCTTCAATCATTAATTTAACATTAAACACAACTTGAACGGATTCATCCCCTGATATTTTTGCATTAATTTTCTCACTTCCATCTCCAAAATCCGGTGTTACAGAACTTATTATTAATAATTGATCAAGCATTTCAATTTTAACCATATATGAGTTTTTTTGAGCAATAATATTCATACGATCACATGCCTCTAAAAATTCTTTTCTATCAATAATAACTTCTAAATTATGTTCTTGTGGGATTAACATTTTATAATCGGGAAATTTTCCGGTAATGACGCGAGAAAATATTTGTATATCATCACAAATAAATTTAATTTTATTTACCGAAACAAAAATACTAAATTGATTAATAGAATACGTTCCTATTATTGAAATTATTTCTTTAATTGTTTTTATTGGAATAATGGTGTTTTGTGTTATTTCAGCTTTTAATCCAATTTTATCTTTTGCTAATCGATATCCATCCGCAGCGACAAAAACTATTTCTTTATTTTCTTTATTTTGCTCTAATAAAACCCCGTTTAATATAATTTTTTCTTCTTCATCTGAAGCTGAGAAAGACACCCGTCTAATGATATCTTTAAAAACAATCGGATCTATTTTAATTTCTATTTCTTCCTCTATCGTCATATCTTGGGGAAATTCATCTTCTTTCATTGTATAAATATTAAACGTTGAATTACCACATTGAATAAGAAGGGTTTGATTTTCACTTAAATACATAGAAACATCACCTAAAGGTAATTTACTAATAATATTTAATAAAGTTTTAGCATGAACGAGGGCTACCCCTTCTTGTGAAACGGTTGCCTTTAATTTACAAATAATATTTGTTTCTAAATTATTAGCCGTAATTATAATATAACTATGTTTTGCTTCTATTTTAAAGCATTTTAATGCGTCTACTGTTGATCGTTCATTAATTGCATTAACTGCTATTGATAATATTTTTAATAACATTTC
>CAIWAN010000103.1 GCA_903910705.1 uncultured Candidatus Marinamargulisbacteria bacterium | reverse complement strand
CAAATGAGGCCTCTTGCCTCAGGCTCGTTACGGCTATACTCGTTGAAATCGACGAGGACTGGTCGTCAGGAAGGAGGTTCTTTCAGGCAGCATGAACACTATGGATTCTAATTTTACAGAAAAGAAGTTGCATAACCTATTGACTCCCCTGAGGTGTCTACACCCGAAGGTCAGAAAGCCAAAGAATATATACAATCACAACTTAAGGATTGTGCATTCATCGCTATCAAAACTCATTCGCGGGATAAGTTTGACCGCTATTTGACCGATATTTTTTATGATGCTAACGAAACCGATTTGGAGGCCCTCATTCTAAACGGTACGTTTCTTAATCAAGAAATGCTAGATAAGAGCCATGCGGTGAGGTATGAGTGAAATTTATGAGTGATTATTTAGCAGTTTGTGGAGATATTCTTGGAGTTGATACAGTAAATAGTTGTATTTTTTGATGACTTCTCCCTCGTTCTTTTTGTCTCGTTCTTTTTCTAGAACTCTAATTTTGTTTTTTATGTAAGAAACAGTAGAATTCTTGAATTTTATTGGGACTAATTCTGATTTCAAAAAACTTGTATTATTTATCATCGGTATCCAATTGTATATAAATCTGTTGTCAACGGAATCCTCAATAAAATATTGTTTAATTCCATCCCAATACTTATTGTTTTTCCTCTCATTATCAAAAATTATTCGGGGATATTTTGCCCATTTCTCTTGTAGTTCATATGCCCGAACAATGCCTTCCCCATAAAACAAATTCCTTTCATAATAACAACTGCCAATAGTTATTGCGCCTCTAACAAGAATATCCCGAGCAAATGCGCCTAAAGTGAAGTTTCTTAGCTCCTCAAACAACTGCGTCGGATTATTTGCCGGACATATTAAGAATATGGCATCATTTACAATGTTATACGTAAGAAACTCGGTTTCGAGCATATTCTCAATCTCCTGCATTGAAGTGGCCCAGACAGATGAAACATAACTCATGAATTCAATACAGTTCTGTGTAAAAGAAGATTCATTAATCTTATCTTTGAACCCCAGTATATCAATGTTTGCGATTAGGTATTCGTTGTTGCGAAGATGCCCTAATATTGCGGAAGAAGCACGACGTTTGAACTCTTTTAATAATTTTGGGTCGAAAGGTTTTCTTTCTTTTATCCACACCTGTAACATGGCCAAAGAATTGTCTTTTGAGTTAATATCTCCGAGTTCTTCTGTGGTAAGTGTTGTTGAACACTCTTTAGCAGTAGTCTCTAAGATTTTCTGAAGGTCAGGTTTTTGATTTGCTATTATTGTATTCTTACTCAAGCTTATTTCCATTTCTGGTTTTGATTTCTTGTTTACGTTAAAGCGACTCTAATTAAATAATTGGTTGCTTTATTTTTTCAATGCGCCTACGTACGTATAAGGAACCATCCCTAAATTATGAAGCTTAACAGAATCACCATTTAGTTCAATTATTGTAACGCCTTGGTCATTTAGGGCGTAGTACCAAGATGTACCACTTGAAGTTGAAATGTTAGCTTCTTTGCCACCAAGCGGAAATATTTGTGTTCCAATGGCAAGTGAATACATTAGACATTGAGCAGTCACTTTATTTGTATTTATGCCAGCAATAACAAGCGTTTTCGTCATCGGTTTATTTTTCATATCAAGCATTGGAATTGTTTTGTCGTCTTTGCCAGAAACATTGTTGTAGGTCTGCATTTTATCAAGGATATATGTGCGAATTTCTCCAAAAGCCATTTGGTTCAAGGCAAGAATCATAAGCGTAAGTATTATTGTTTTTTTCATTTTTTAAGCCTTTCTATATCTTGCTTCATAAGCTCTGTATGCTCTTTCATAAACGCCTTGAATTCGCCCATTTCCATTAGGTAGTTACTCAGAAGATAGAAAGCTAGCAGGAGAATCCCAAGGTACATGAGTTGCATATAGTAGTGGTGAACCATGAAGCTCAGAACAAATGAAACAAGTCCTCCGAACAAAAGTAGCTTTTTCATAGCCTTACCTCCGACTTTTTATGTTCCTTAATCTTCATTTCAATATATTGGGTTACGGCTGAATAAGGGATACGATAACCGCTCCGTCTACTTTCCTTATATCCTTCTAGCTTTCTTTCGCGTAGCAATTCTCTAACATAATGCTCAGAAACTCTGAGCATTTCCGCGACTTCATTGGTGAGTAATAGTTTTTCCATATTTCTGATTGTACATTGTTTTAATTAAAATGCAATTTAATGTTATTTATCGTTGTATGTCGAGCGGCAAATTTGTTAAAATATGCTCATGAATATATCCAGAAAAATGCGCAAAGTTTTGCTTTTGGTCAACGTGAAGTTCGCCGAAATGACGGCTTTCAGGTGTTAGAGTTAAGGGGAACTTTGGTGCAGGGAAACGTCCGATTTACTTATGCTCCAGCCTTTTTTTAAGTAGAACTGCTTTCGCCAGAACGTAGGCTTTGGTTTTCCTTTTGCTTTTCATTTGTTGTTTAAAGATTCATGATTCGATAGACGTTTGCGTTGCGGTCTGAATAGTCTGGTGGTTTCGGTTTGTCTCTCGTTACTTGAATCACTCCTTTGGCTTCAAGCTCTAACAGTCCCGTTGAGATCGTGTCGCCGCTGATCCCGTAGAGCTTGCCCATGTCTTCTTGAGATCGGAACCACTCGGGATATTTGGTGGACTTCGATGCTTCCAGTAAACAGATCAGATAGAGATACTTCGCCTTCATTGAAAGTCCTTTCATATACTTGTCTGTGTAGAACTTGTCGGGAATGATAAAGCCCTGGCCAACTCGAATCGAAACGAACTTCTTGTCGTATCCAATCAGCTTACTCTTGGCTAGTTGCTCAATATTCTGATGGACTCGTTCGTAGTAATAGTGGCTGGCGTTATTGTACCCGCCAAGGTCAGCCGGCACTTGGTAGCCCATTGCTTTGGCAAGCTTTTCGTAATCCACATAGAACGTATGAACGCCAGCCTCCTTTGCTTCTTTTAGTAATTGGAGATAGAGATCGAGTTGTTTCTCGGCCCCAGCTGAAAGTAGCTTCCGGCCATTACCTTTCACCGTT
>CAIWAN010000102.1 GCA_903910705.1 uncultured Candidatus Marinamargulisbacteria bacterium | reverse complement strand
TTGCAGTTTTGCAGCGATTATGACGCAACCTGCGCCAAGCTCAGCAACAATGTGTCGGTGGTTTTAGGTGATCGCTGAAACTGCCTATTGACAGGGGGGGGGCAAAACTTTAACCCATTAAGTCCGACAGACTCCTAGGGGCGATTTTGTTCAGGACAAGAGATTTTGGGGAACTATCGGCACATTGGATATTGCAAACATGAACCATACCCATTTCATGTTTACCATCTATTCATTGTGGTATACTAATATATAGAAGTATTACCATCAAAGGAGGCGTCACATGGCATATCTCACCAAAGTTACGATCAAAGGACAAATAACAATCCCCAAAGTAATGAGGGATATATTGAATTCAAGAGTCGTCCAACTTGAGTTAAACGACCATAATCAGGTTTTAGTCAGTCCCGCAAAGAATGTTGCAGGCGCTCTTAGAAAATACGCTAAAAAATACACGTCGCTTGAAGATATTCGGGATACTGTTTGGGAGAAGATCGCTAAAGACAGAGTTGACGGCCATGCTCATTGATACCAACTACATCCTTCGATACATCCTCAAGGATAATGAAGAACAATACAATAAGGTTGAGATGATATTTAATGAAATTGAGGTAAACTCAAAAAAAGCGACTATTCTTGAAAGCGTTCTTGCTGAGTGCGTATATGTATTATCATCATTTTATAAGGTTAATAAAAATGAAATTTGCGAAACCCTCATAGAGTTGTTAAATTATAAAGGCATTAATAATCGAGACAAAAAAGAGTTGATCTTTGCTTTAGAGCTGTTCAATCAAAACGCTATCGCTTTCGTTGACTGTATCCTCATATCAAAGGCGAAAAACGAAGGTGAAATTATCGGAACCTTTGACAAAAGATTAATCAAGTTAGCTACTAAAGGGTGAGACCAAACAAAGAGGGGCTAGAGGAGATTTTGTCCACGAGTCGACAAGCTGCCGTTTTGCAAGGAAAACAATTAAGTCTCAGTAAACAACGATAAAAAAGCGGCGGTTTTCATAATTGAAACGTTTTCATAGTTAACTAAACGAAGTAAATGATTGTTCCCAGAAATAATGTATGGCACCTTATTTGTTAAAGCACACTCAAGAATTCTATCATCAGATGGATCATCTTTTATAACATTTAGATAGGGTGTTATATCTCTAACGTTGGCTATCCGCCTAACTAAATTAAGAAAGGCTTGTTTTGAGGATTCCTGAAAAATAGGTCTAAATTTCGGGTAGTCCAAAACAGAAGCCAGTTCACTCATGATTTGAGTAGAAAGGTATAGATCAAAATATCCATCTGTACAAAACTGGATAAGCTTATGTTCTAGTCCGCCCCATCCAAAAGCGGAAATGAGTATATTGGTATCAACAACTATTTTTGTTTTTTTGACCATGAAATTGCATCTTCAATATCATTATTTGTAATATTGTTCTCTCGGAAAGCTTGCTGGATTTTGCTTGATAATTTATCAAAATCTGCCCTTGGTTGAGTTATTAACTTCTCAATCTCAATTTTTTTCCCCTGCAAATGGAACACAACATGATCCCCCACCCCCATATCAACATTGTTGCGTATCGCCTTGGGAATAGTGATCTGTCCTTTACTCGTAATCTTGGCTATAAAATCATCCACGTTGTTAGCCTCATTTCTTTCCTTTATAGTAAGAATTCCTTACAGTAAGATTATACCACCTTGCGATGTGAATAAAACATTATTTTCTTTCGCCCCTCTTTCCTGAAGAGGGACTAGGGGAGATTTTGTTTGCAGGTTAAATCCCGAGAATCTGCTTTGCCTGCTCGGATGTCATGCCGCTCTTGATCAGCTTATCATAGGCTTTCTGAGTGCCGAGTTGTTCGCCTTTTTGGATACCGATTTGTTCGCCTTCTTGTCGACCTTTTTGGATGCCGATCTGCTCGCCTTCTTTTAAGCCTCGGCCAAAGGTTGAGTCATAGAAGCTTGCTCGATCGTGCAAGGATTCGAGGTAATAGTTATAGGCCTTCTGCTCTGGCTCGCTCAGCTTCATCACCATCAGCTTGTCTTTGGCTTCTTTTAACCCTTGCGCGGAAAACCGTTCGGTTATCTCTTCGTTCTTGAGAAAATAGATCCACTCGTCGAGGCTATCCTTTGCTAAATCGTTGAACTCATTGACCTTGATCAAATAATACTCAGGAAATATCTCGTAAGTCTCCGTTTTATTAAACTCATCTTTTTGCTTTTGGCTTAACGCGAGTTCGTCGTGCTCATG
>CAIWAN010000101.1 GCA_903910705.1 uncultured Candidatus Marinamargulisbacteria bacterium | reverse complement strand
TTTTAATAACATTTCTTTTTCACATATAATATTCATAATCCATTAACTCCTTATGTATTTTTTAATAAAAGTAATACTCATCATCATAGGTGTGCATATCAGGATAAGTTAATAAATTTACCATTATAATCAATAAAATTTATACACAGATTATAATAAGTTTTAAAGAATTTATATAGGCAATAAAACGGTTTATATTATTTTTTTTATTTATTAAGAAGTTATACACAGAGAAAAATAAATTTATAAACAGGTTTAATAACATATATTATTCCACTAAAATAAGTTTAATTTGATTTAAAGCGCTCCGTAAATCAGCATTTTTACTTAAATCACCTCTAATTTTATCACAGGCATGCATAACGGTAGTATGGTCTCTATTACCAAAACTTTCGCCGATTTTAGGTAAAGAAAATTGGGTAAGATCTCGAGCTAAAAACATAGCGACTTGACGAGCATGCGCAATTTCTTTTGTTCGGATCTTTTGAGATAAGGACTCAATTTCTATGTCATAATATTCTGAAACAATCTTTTTTATCTTAGATAAGGATATGGGTTTTTTTGACTTATCTTTAATAATATCTTTAATAACATCTTTTGCTAAAGTCATCGTTATTTCTTGATTTATAAGGGACGCATAGGCAATTATTTTAATTAAAGCCCCCTCTAGTTCACGAATGTTTTCAGGGATTTGAGAGGCGATATAATAAATGACATCTTTTGGAACCATTGCAAATTCGGGTTCTAGTTTTTTATAAAGAATAGCAATACGCGTTTCTAGATCAGGTGCTTGAACATCCGCCGATAAACCCCATTCAAAGCGAGAACGAAGCCTCTCTTGAATAGAGGGAATGTCTTTAGGAGGTCTGTCACTCGTAATAATAATTTGTTTATCAGACTGGTGAAGATAATTAAACGTATGAAAAAACTCTTCTTCTGTTTTTTCTTTACCAGCAATAAAAGGAATATCGTCTATCAAGAGGACGTCAACGCTACGGTAACGATCCCTAAATACTTGCATTTTATTATGCTGTAGAGCATTTATCATATCATTTGTAAAATCTTCAGCCGTAATATATAAAATCTTTAAAGAAGGATTGGTTTCTTTAACTTTATTTCCAACAGCGTGCATTAAGTGGGTCTTACCAAGACCAACACCCCCGTATAAAAATAGAGGATTATAGGCCTTTCCAAGTGCTTTTGAGACAGCAACGGTTGCAGCATGTGGAAATCGGTTACAAGGCCCTACGACAAATGACTCAAAGGTATATTTTGGATTAAGTTGCGATTTGTTGTTCGAAGGTTTGAGTATAACAGGGGAAGCGGCTTTAGATGGCTCATTGATTGTTAGGACTTCTTGTTGGGGTTGATCTTCATCATGAGACGAATCAGAAACATTAATCTCAAGGATAACATCAACATCAAAATGCCCTTTAATCGATTTTTTAATATAGTGTTCACATTTGTCTAAGAGCCATTTTTTCATAAACAAATTAGGGACACCTAAAATCAACGTGTTGCTCATGAAGGAAATGGGCTTAACGGAACTTCGAAAGGTTGACGAAGATATGCGAGAAAGTTTTTCAAAAAGAAAAGCGTCAACGACTTGCCATATATCAATAATACTAATTTGTTGTGTGATCATATCTTTATAACTTGTGGATAACCATGTGTTGATAACTAAACTATATCAAAGGATCGCGGTTTATACAATGACCCGATAAGACCCATATCTATTGAAAAAATCCAATGAGTAGATACAAAAATGTCAAGTGGATTTTGATGCCAAATCAAAGAAAGGAGACCAGTCCTTAAGAACGGGGTCAAACCCTTGTTGGGCTAACATGTGTATAACGTCGGAAAGGCTTCTATTGTCTTGAGTTTCGAATTGCCCTGGATCTTTTGATGCTCTCGTATACCCCCCCGGTCTCGTGTTCGAACCTGCGCTAATGTGAGTAATGCCAAGATGGATCAATTTATTTCGAAGATCCATTGACTCCCTAGTTGAAAGCGTTAAGCCTATTTGAGGAAGAAAGAGCCGAAAAGCACAGATTAGTTGAACAAACGCTTTATCTGAAACCTGAAAGATCTCATGCGGAGCATCAAGAATGGGTTGGATGCGAGGGAAGGATACTTGGATAGAAGCCTGCCAATAGAACTGTTGGAGATTAAAAGCATGATACCCCAAGAAAGCACTATCGAGACGCCAATCGGATAAACCAAGAAGGACGCCAAGACCGACTTGTCGAATACCCGCACGAAGTGCTCGCTCGGGCCCCTCTAATCGAAAAGAGTAGTCCGATTTGGGCCCTTTTGGATGGAGAGATCGATAAAGCGTCTTGTCATATGTTTCTTGATAAAGCGTGATCCCATTCGCTCCCGCCTCGGCATATCGTATATAATCGGAAGTCGAAACAGGGAAAACCTCAAGAGAAACGAAGGGGAAATGGTCTTTTGCTAATATAATAGCCCGTTCAATGTAGTCAACCCCAGCAAGGAGGGGAGATTCCCCCGTCAACAGCAAAATATGTCCAAACCCCAGCTTTGCTAAAAATTTATAATTATCGACCATTTCTTTTTCATTTAATATGATGGATGGGATGTTTAAACGAGCTTGAAACCCACAGTATAGGCATTGATTAATACAGGCGTTGCTTAAATAGAGTGGGGTATAAAGTTGCTTAACACAACCAAAGTGAGATAAGGTTAAGGTTTGTGCCCGAAGCGCTATTTGAGGCAGAAACGGCTCAGCTGAAGGAGATAAAAGAGCACAAAAGTCCTCAAACGAAAGACGTTCTTTTTCAACGAGAGAAAGAATATGTTCAGGGTGATAGGCTTGATGGGTTAAGGTTATAATACGTTGAGGCTCAAGCGCAGCCAATGTTTCCGAAGGCGTCATAGAGCCGAGATCCACTCCAAAGGACTCGAAGCACTTGCAGTAGGAATAGAAAAAGCAAGCCCAGCAAGATAGCCTTGATGCCCAGCCTCAACGGCTTGTTTAAAGGCAAGCGCCATGAGAACAGGGTTTTTCGCGGTAGCAATGGCGGTGTTAACAAGGACCGCATCCGCACCCAACTCCATCGCCGCAGCAGCATCCGAGGGTTTCCCTAGACCGGCATCAATAACAACAGGGATGGTCGCGTTTTCGATAATAATTTGAAGGAGCTCTAAACAACGAAGCCCCTTATTGGAACCTATGGGAGAGGCTAGAGGCATAACCGTCGCAACCCCAACGTTTTCGAGACGCTTGGCTAGAATTGGGTCGGGTTGAATGTAGGGAAGAACGGTAAAGCCCTCTTTGACAAGGATTTCAGCCGCACGAAGGGTCGCATCACCATCTGGGAGTAGATATCGGGGCTCTGGGGTAACCTCAAGTTTGATCCAAGCCGGTAAACCACTTGCTTTTGAGAGTCGAGCGAGACGTATTGCCTCCTCAGTTGTTTGCGCTCCAGAGGTATTCGGAAGCAGTAAAAAGAGGGACACGTCAATATTTGACAGCAAGTGATCATCTGGTTTATCAAGATCAACCCGACGGAGGGCAACGGTCACCATTTCGGTCCCCGAAGCGATCAACGAGTCTTTCATGATGTCTGCAGAGGCGTATTTTCCCGTTCCGAGAAAGAGACGAGAGGCAAATGAACGCCCCGCAATAATTAAGGGATCCGGTGTAAACACGCCCGTATTGTACGATGCGACTGTAAACGATTGCAATAACGATAAAGGCGCGATACGCTTTATCAAATATGAGAAAAACGGTCTTGATCACTGGTGCCACTAGCGGGATTGGCTTGGCCTTGGCGCATTTATTTGCTAAGGCAGGGGACTCACTCATCCTCGTTGCCCGTTATGAAAACACCCTAAAACCCCTTCAAATGTTGCTGTCTAAGCAATATAAAACATCTGTGGACTATTTTGCGGTTGACCTTACCAAACCGGGTGGGGTAGAGGAACTTACATCTTCCGTAATAAGCAAAAAGGCCTCCGTAGATATTTTAATTAATAATGCGGGGTTTGGAAACTATGGTGAATTTGAAAAAACAGACCTTAATACGGACATAGACCTGATCGCACTAAACATTTTAACGGTTACAACGCTAACAAAACAATTACTGCCCTCCATTATCCGTAAAAAAGGTAAAATTCTTAACGTTGGATCGGTTGCTTCGTTTCTACCTGGCCCGTTTATGAATACGTATTTTGCAAGCAAAGCCTATGTTCTCTCGTTTTCCATTGCGCTTCGCGAAGAGCTGTCGGATCGAGGTGTAACCGTTACCTGTCTTTGTCCAGGTCCAACGAACACCAATTTCGGCAAGAGAGCCCATTATGACCATGCGCTCAATCGTCAACACGTCATGGACGTAGAAACGGTTGCTGCTGAGGCTTATCGGGGGCTATTAGCTGGAAAGGCCCTCGTCATTCCCGGCTGGAAAAACAAAGTCATTGTTGCGGCAAGCCCGTTTATTCCTAAAATGTTAATGGCGAAGATTGTCCGAAGGGTAAGTGGCTATTAAGCGTAACTTGTCTGAAGGCCTCATAAACAACAATCCCCACAGAGGTTGATAGGTTGAGACTTCGAACGGGGCCTTTAGTCATCGGGATAGTTATCGCTAAATCATTGTTAAAGATCATCGACTCCGGGAGCCCTTTTGATTCGGGCCCAAAAATGAACGTATCCCCTTGTTGGAAAGAGGGGGTCCAATAAGACTGGGATGCCTTAGTGCTTAGGTAAAAACGACGAGAATCGGGAAGTAAAGAATCGAGCTCTTCCAAGCTATCGATCAGGGTCAGCTTTACATGCTTCCAATAATCTAAACCCGCCCGACGAACGGCGCGATCGGAAATTGAAAACCCAAGGGGTTGCTTTAAAATAAGACGACACCCCGTGGCCAAACACAGACGGGCTATATTGCCTGTGTTTGGCGGGATTTCGGGCTCAAACAGAACAATATTAAACATGCATCATGTCCAACAAGAGATTGATATCTTTTGCGCACGATAGGGTGTTTCCAAAGAGTCGCAGCGCTAAAGCCTTTGGGTGGCCTTTCGTGTATTTGGCTACATATTTTCTAAGAAGTGCGCACGCTTTCTGTTCAGGATAATAGTCAAGGAGCAGATCAGCATGATGTCGCAGAATTTCTATCGAGCTTGGTTGAGCGGCACCCAGAAAGTCTGTCAGCAGCCAAGGATTACCTACAAGCCCTCGACCGAGCATAACCGCATCAACTGGATATTGATGAAGAGCCTGTGTGATCTGTTGTGAGGTTTTAATGTCTCCAGAACCAATGAGGGGAATCGTGCAAGCCTCTCGCAGCGCATAAAAGTGCTCCCAGTTTGACTCTCCAGTAAAAAGCTGGGTCGCATAACGAGGATGAAGGCAGAGGGCGTTGACACCTTCACTCTCGGCTATTTTAGCGAGTTCGAGGTAATTTTCTTCAGGTCTCGACCAACCCAACCGGCATTTGATAAAAAGCGGGATTTGAATGGCCTTCCGAACCGCACATAAAACGTCTTTTGATAAAGAGAGATTGCGCTGTAATGCAGAGCCAGCGCCCTGTTTGATCACTTTTTTAACGGAACACCCAAAGTTGACATCAATCGCATCAGCGCCTTCATTCTCGAAAAGTTGGGCCGCTTCAGCCAGCAAGAATGGATTATCACCGAAAAGTTGAACAACAACAGGGTGTTCACCCTTAACAAAGGTAAAAGAAAGGCTTTTTTTGTTGCCGCGAGATATCCCGACAGAGGATATCATTTCGGTATAAGTCAGCCCTATGCCCAGTTCTCGATTGAGTTGACGAAAGGGATAGTCAGATATCCCGCACATAGGAGCAGCAATGACAGGAGAGCTCAGCTTCAGTAGGTCTAGCATTATCTTAGTCGAGATAGAATGTCTTGCCGTTCTTTCTCGTTGCGAAAATGAACAACAACTTTCCCCCTTTCTCCATTCTGAACAAGATGTGCCCGAAAACACGAATCGGAAAGGGTTTCCATTATTCCTTTCTTGCTTGGGAGTTTTGTCGGGGCTGTTTTGTTTTGACCTAACGACTCAAGGTCACGAACAGAAAGATTTTTAGTCAGGATGGTTTTAAGCAAGGCATCTTGTTCATGTTCTGAAAACCGAAGCAGAATACGCGCATGACCTTCTGAAACCAAACTATCCATGATGGCTTGTTTCACTGTGGCAGAAAGCTCAAGCAAACGAAGCGTATTCGCGATGGTTGAACGGTTTTTTCCTACCATAGCAGCTAGCTCTTGCTGGGTAAGCTGATGGTGCTCAAGGATTTGCTTATAAGCCATGGCTTGTTCAATAGCCGAAATATCCTCACGTTGAATATTTTCTATCAAGGAAAGAAGCATGCTTTTTTGATCGGAAACATCATTTTTTATAATAGCAGGGATCGTTTCATACCCAAGGGATTGAACGGCACGAAAGCGTCGCTCACCGGAGATTAATTCATATTTGCCTGCGGGTAGAGGGCGAACCACGATGGGTTGAATGAGCCCATTTGAACGGATCGATTCAGCTAATTCGTGAAGGCTATCATCTTTAAAAAGCAATCGAGGCTGATATTTGTTTTGCGAAATAGAACTAACCGAGATATCACGCAATGAAGACAAATCCTGAACGGATTCGCTGATCGCATTGTAATCGGGAATAAGGGCAGAAAGACCGCGTCCTAGTTTATTGCTCATAAAAAGATCTCCTTAACAATGCTTTTGTAGGCTTTAGCCCCTTTTGATTTTTTATCATAGATCGTGATCGGTTCGCCAAAGCTAGGGGCTTCACTGAGCTTAACATTTCGTGGAATCACGGTTTGAAAAACCTTTTCCTTAAAGTAACCTCTGGCTTCATCCTCAACCTGTCGGCTTAATCCCACACGCTTGTCGTGCATGGTGATCATGATGCCGCGAATTTGAAGTTGAGGGTTGAGCGCTTTTTTGACCATATCGATCGTTTGGGTTAATCGAGCTAAGCCTTCAAGGGCGTAATATTCGGCCTGAACAGGAATGATAACCCAGTCGCTAGCCGTCAAGGCATTGATCGTAAGCAAACCCAAAGAAGGGGGGCAATCGATTAGAATGTAATCGAACTGATCTTTTATGGGAGCCAAAGATCGCTCAAGGAATCGTTCTCGGTTAAATTCAGAAACCAACTCAATTTCTGCGCCAGCCAGATCTTTTGAAGCCGCTAAGATTGACAAGTGTTCGATGACCGTAGGGTAGATGGCTTTACTTGCTTCAACGGAGTGAATAAGCGCATCATAAACCGTGTAGGTAAATCGATGATCTAAAAGGCCTAGGCCACTTGTAGCGTTTGCCTGTGGGTCTAAATCAACGAGGAGCGTTTTGTTGCCCCGCTTTCCTAGAATAGCAGCCATGCTGACGGCGGAGGTGGTTTTACCGACGCCCCCTTTTTGATTAACGATGGAATAAATCTCTCCCATTAGCTCCTCCTTTGGATTGGATTGTTGACAGCGTCTCCAATTTTTCGCGGTAAAGAAATACTAGAATTTGAGGTTTTCATATAAGAAAAAAGGGTGCGCTCCTGATCCATTAGGGTGTAAGGGAAAGATACCGCTTTTTTAAATCCAAAAAGTCCCGCCACGGCTTGCCCGATAGACAGCTCTTCGAGAGTGTTCACGCTTTTCATCGCCAATAGAACACCGCCTAACTTTAAGAGGGGGGCCGCATATTCAAGAAGTGCATCAAGTCTGGCGACCGATCGAACCACCACACAGTCAAAAATTGATGAATTGATCAAGGAAAACGTTTCTACACGATCAGCCACCGTGTTTGTGTTTTTAAGGTTCAAGAAAACAACAGCTTCGTCAACAAATCGAATCTTCTTTTGAGTAGAATCGAGCAGGGTGACGTTAATTTCAGGATGTTCGCTGGCAATAACGAGGCCTGGAAACCCTGCTCCCGTGCCAAGATCTAAAAGGGTTTTGGTGGCAGGGTGATGATTAAAAATGTGATCGGATACAACCAGGCTATCTTCGATATGTTTAGCCAGGGCCTCCTCACGGGAGCGTATGGCTGTTAGGTTGATCGAGAGGTTTCGCTCAAGAAGAAAGTCGATAAGTTTTTCATATTTTTGTGCTCGATGTTTCACGTGAAACATTGTAGCAACAAAAACGTTGTTAATGAAGAAGAGATAAGCATAGATGGTTTGTGGTGTGTTTCACGTGAAACACATGTTACAATGGTCGGCCATGAGCCTAGCCCTTGTCCAGTTCAATGCCGTTGTTGGTGACCCTTTATATAATGCTCAGCGCATGATCGAATGGATTGAAAAGGCTGCCTTCGATGGGGCGGGTGTTGTGCTTTTTGGAGAGCTTGCTTTAACGGGATATTGTGCGCAGGATCTCCATTTTAATCGACAATGGTTGGATGATGGATGGCGAGCGGTTGAATTGTTGCGTCAAGCCGCAAAGCAATATGGGGTGACGATTGGGTTCGGGGTCGCACGAGCTAACGACGAAGATTTTTCTAAGCCCGTGTGGAACTCGTTTATGTGTTTAGCACCGGATGGGCGTGAATGGGTTCAGAACAAAGTGCTGCTTCCGACCTATGGTGAGTTTGATGAAGGGCGTTGGTTCCAAGCGGGTGCGCTTGAGGAGATAACGGTTCACTCGCTCGACACATTTTCGGTCGGGTTTTTGCTTTGCGAGGATGGGTGGAATAACTCTGTCGGCGTTCCATCGCAACATTATAAACTTTACCCAGAGGACCCTGTTGATCATTTAATGAAACAGCCCGCCCCGCCCAACCTGCTCATCAACATTTCCGCAAGCCCCGATTATGTCGGGAAGCAAGCGTTACGACTTGAAATGAATGCTCGGTTATCAGCGCATTATACCGTGCCGCTTATCATGTTGAATGTCGTCGGGGCTCAAGATGAACTGGTTTTTGGCGGGCGAAGTTTTATATTGAACGACCAAGGCAAGGTTCTCCACGAAATGCCCATGGGGCATGAAGCCATGTATATTCTAAAGCCTGAACAATTGACGAAAAACACCCTATACCAGAGAAATGAAAGACCCGACATGGAGGAGCTTGATGAGCTTATTCGGCTCTACCTTCAAGATTACATCAAGAAAAGCAATCTGCCCCGCACCCCGTTTTATGTCGGATTGTCGGGGGGCAAAGACTCGACGTTAGTCGCAACGGTATTGGCTCGTCACTTAGGGAAAGATCGTGTGACCGGTGTTTTGATGCCCTATCGGTTAGGGAAATATACGTCACCGGTATCGATTGATTTAGCCCAAAAACTGGGCCGCTCGTTGGGCATCGAGCTAAAAACCATTCCCATTGACGCGTACGTTGATCCGTTAATAGACGTACTTGGGATTGCCGATGAAAGCCTTGCCCATCAAAATATTCAGGCACGGATCCGCGCCAATATTCTGTGGGGTTTAGCCAATCGATCGGGAGGGGTGGTGATGAATACCACCAATTTCTCCGAGGCAGCGACCGGATATGGGACCATTGGTGGCGATTTGTTGGGCTTACCGCTTATCGCCTCCATTCCAGCCACTACCGTAATCCAATACCTTCATTGGTTAAGGTCTTTTGGCGGAGTTAAATCGCTGTTGCTTGAGATGATCGAGAGAGCACCCTCGGCAGAATTGGCCCCCCATCAAACAGACGAAGAAGCCTTGGGAGCCTACTCGATCATTGATCCAATTTTAGAGTCTATTAGAATGAATCATGGCGATATTCGGCAAGTTGTTAAGCAGTTCTCGGCCAACATAAATGTGGGAGAGGGTGCCGATATTTTTTTTAGCCGACTTACCTTCTTGGCAAAAAAGCTGCTGATACAAAGCGAGTTTAAGCGGTGGTATTATTTCAAAACACCCCAGTTTACGCCTTTTTCGTGGCTGAGATGGAAATGGCCTATCGCTAATGCGGATTTCGCATTAGCGCGCTATATTCAAGAGGCTAGAGTCGAGGCAGGCTTTTAATCAAGCCGTTTTAAGGCAACGAGTAAAATAGCCACATCGGCGGGTGTTACCCCATCAATTCGGGAAGCGTGGCCAATGGTTTCAGGTCGAAAATGCATCAACTTATGAAGGGCTTCGGTTCGAAGGCCGTTTAACCGTTCGTACTCAAAATGGTGGGGGATCGTTTTTTGATCCAGAGATTTGCTTCGCCTCAGTTGATCTTCCATGCGTTGGATGTATTCATGATACTTAACTTGGATCTCGACCTCTTCTTTTACCTCTAAGGGATACTTTTCAGAGAAGTCTATACAAAGGTCATATAAGTCGTCAAAGTGAATGTGGGTGCGGCGTAGAAGCTGATACAATGTTTCTTTTTGAGTAAGCTGTTCACCCCTTAAAGCGATTTTTGAGCGAAGAGCCTCTGTCGGTGTTAGGGAAAGCGTATTTAAACGATCTATGGCGTCATGGATCTGTTGACGCTTTGCCTCGAAATTAGCATATCTATCGCTAGAAATGAGGCCAACAAGGTAGCCAATAGGGGTGAGGCGAAGATCCGCATTATCCTGACGAAGCAGTAACCGATACTCGGAACGAGAGGTAAACATGCGATAGGGTTCGGTAATGGTTTTTGAAATGAGGTCGTCGATAAGCGTACCGAGGTAGGAGTTGTTTCGTTCGAGAATGATCGGCTCGAGGTTTTTTACTCTTCGGGCGGCATTGATCCCTGCAAGAAGACCTTGGGCGGCCGCTTCTTCGTAACCGGACGTTCCATTAAGCTGACCGGCGGAGTAGAGATTCTTGATGAGTCGAGTTTCAAGGGACAGCCGGAGTTGATTCGGATCGATCACGTCATATTCGATGGCATAAGCGGGCCGCATAATTTCGACATGCTCAAGTCCTTCGATGGTGCGCAGCATACTTAATTGAACATCTTGAGGTAGGCTAGACGATAACCCTTGTGTATAGATCTCGGTGGTTCGGGCGCCTTCGGGTTCTAAAAAGGATTGATGTCGGGTTTTGTCAGCAAAACGAACAACCTTATCCTCAATGCTGGGGCAATAACGGGGGCCAATCCCTTCAATGATGCCTTGATAAAGGGGCGATCGGTCAAGGTTCGCACGAATAATGTCGTGAGACCGCTCATTGGTATAGACAAGATGACAGGGAATATCATTTCCTGAAAGCGGGGTCTGCGTAAAAGAAAACCTTTTTTTAAGGTCATTTCCATGCTCGGCTTTTGTTTTTGAGAAATCGATCGTGCGAGCATCGACTCTGGCCGTTGTGCCTGTTTTCAGTCGAAGCATATTAAACCCGATATCTTTTAGGTTAAGCGCAAGATTGATCGCGGCAAACTCACCGGCTCGTCCGGCTGACATGCTTTTAAGGCCAATATGGATTTTTCCGTTGAGAAAGGTGCCAGTGGCTAATACCACCGTAGTTCCGTTGTAGGTCATATCCATCTCGGTGACCACGCCCCGTACAACCTGATCCGAAATGATGAGTTCACGAACCAGACCTTCCTTGATATCGAGATGTTCTTGATGTTCGAGGGTTGTTTTCATTTCAAGGCTATACATGACCTTGTCGCTTTGGGCACGAAGACTTTGAACCGCCGGCCCCTTAGATTCATTAAGTGTTTTTAGTTGTAAATAGGTTTTGTCGGCATTAATGCCCATTTCGCCACCCAGAGCATCGATCTCGTGGACCAAGTGGCTTTTTGCTGGACCGCCAATCGCGGGGTTACAGGGCATCCAACCGAGTCGATCAAGGCTCATGGTCAATAGCAATGTTTTGCAGCCGATCCGAGCAGAGGCCAATGCGGCCTCACAGCCAGCATGTCCGCCGCCCACAACGATGACGTCGTAGGGAGTGGGGTTCGCGATCCAGTCCGTGTTAGTCTGAGCGTTCATGAGCGCTTCATTATAGTGTATGATGGCTAAACAATGAAATGCCCAGAACTCTTAGCTCCAGCAGGAACGCTTGAAAACCTTGACGTAGCCCTTCGATATGGCGCAGATGCCGTGTATCAGGGGTTGCAGGGGTTCTCGCTTCGAAGAGCGGTAAAAGCAGAGATGACAATGGCGTCCATTCGCGAAGCGATCACACGAACCCATCGTTTAAATAAACGCTATTATCTTGCCCTTAATATCTTGGCACACGAAAAAGATCTCAATGAATTAGAGCAACGCTTACCCGAGCTTTCCACGTTAGCCGTTGATGCAGTGATCGTGGCTGATCCGGGGATCATTCGACTAATCCGCGCTTTTGGATGGAATGTCCCCCTTCATTTATCAACGCAAGGAACGGTCGTTAACCGAGAGGCGGTAAAGTTTTGGAAAGAACAGGGGATCGAGCGCGTGATCTTGGGGCGTGAACTTAATCGCGAAGCATTGCTCTCCATTCGTAAGGCTTGTCCAGACGTCGAACTTGAGATCTTCGTACATGGGGCCATGTGTATGGCTTATTCGGGCCGATGTCACTTGAGCCACTATCTGCTTGATCGAGACAGTAATCGGGGTCAGTGTGCCCAAGTTTGTCGATGGAAATTTGATATCGAAAAAGACAACACGGATTCGGTATTAGACATTGAAGAGGATGAGCGAGGCACCTATCTATTAAACGCCAAGGATCTTTGCTTAGCGCCTGTTTTGTCTGAATTAACCCAGCTTGATTGTTTAAAGATCGAGGGACGAAATAAAACGAGCTATTATATTGGGAACGTGGTTCGGGTCTATCGATGGATTTTGGATGCGCTAGCCCAGACAGCGCCCCCCATGATCATTCCCCAAGCATGGCTAGACGAGCTGAACAAAGTCTCACATCGGCCGTATAGCCTTGGGTTCTTTGATGATCAAAACGATCTGTTCGGGATGGAAACCCCCGGCTACATTAAAGAATATAGCATGGTGGGTATGATCGATCGGGTAGAGGGGTGCGAGCTTGTCATTCAGGTTAGAGACACTTTAAAATGGGGGGATAGCGTTGATCTGCTAGGCGTCAACCCCGAAACAGATATTGCCCTTGTGCTTAGCAACATGCGGCTAGAGGGAGCCGAAACGGTGTTGGAAGTGGCTCACCCCAACCAGGTCATCCGCATTACTTTGCCGCAGACCCTATCACCAGACTGGCAAGGGGCACTTGTTCGAAAGAGGTTAGTATGAAGCAGAAGATGATCCGCAATTTTGGAATTATCGCCCATATCGATCATGGCAAGTCGACCTTAGCCGATCGGCTCCTTGAGATCACTCATACGGTGTCGAGCAGAGAAATGACCGATCAACATCTTGACACGCTTGATCTAGAGCAAGAACGAGGGATCACGATCAAGCTTCAACCGGCACGTATGCACTACACCTCAAAAAGTGGTCAAGTGTATAATTTGAATTTGATCGACACCCCTGGGCATGTCGACTTCACCTACGAAGTCTCTCGAAGTCTGGCTGCGTGTGAAGGGGCATTGCTCGTCGTCGATGCGACACAAGGGATCGAAGCACAAACCATGGCTAATATCTATTTGGCGCTTGAGAACAACTTGAAGATCGTGTCGGTAATTAATAAAATCGACCTACCGTCAGCCGATATCGAAAAGACGAAAAAAGAGATCGAGTCTATTCTGGGGCAAACAACGATTTTTCCTGTCAGCGCCAAAACAGGCGAGGGTATCATTGAGGTGTTAGAGGCCATTGTTAATGAGGTGCCGGCGCCTACAGGACTTGCCGATGGCCCGCTGAAAGCACTTATCTTTGACTCCTATTTTGATAGCTACCGTGGGATAGTGGTCATGATCCGTGTGTTTGATGGCTTAGTGAAACCCGGAATGAAGATACGCTTTATGAAGTCGGGCGCGATTTACGAAGTGACCGAAGTGGGCTATTTTACTCCGAAGAAAATTAAAAGTAACATCATTAACGCGGGCGAAGTGGGCTATATTTTAGCCAATATCAAAACGATAGGGGATATTCGGATTGGGGACACGGTTACTGAATTTTCACGTGAAACCACCACACCGCTATTGGGATATAAAGAACCCAAACCCATGGTGTTTTCGGGGCTATATCCCATTGATGGAGATGACTACCCCCTTCTTCGAGAGGCCCTAGAAAAGCTTAAGTTGAACGACTCCTCTTTGTACTTTGAACCCGAAACCTCCAAAGCCCTTGGGTTTGGGTTTCGATGTGGGTTCTTGGGTTTATTGCATTTAGAGATCGTCAAAGAGCGACTTACTCGCGAATATAATGTCACCCTTATTGCAACGATCCCTGGAGTCGTCTATCAACTAACGATGGTGAATGGGGATATTGTGACCGTCGATAATCCCTCTAAGTTCCCTGATCGCGGGAAAATATCTTTGATCGAGGAACCGATGGTGAAAGCAACCATTATTTTACCCTCAGACTATGTGGGAGCCATTATGGATCTATGCAATAAGCGTCGCGGGCGGATCATAAATATGGAGTATTTAGCCGAATCAAGAGTGCTGTTGTATTATTTTCTGCCGCTCAATGAGATCCTTGTTGATTTCTTTAATCAATTAAAGGCTCTTAGCAAGGGGTACGCCTCTTTGGATTATGAGTTTGCTAATTATGAAGCCGCGGAGTTGGTTAAGGTCGATATCTTATTGAACGCAGAACCGGTGGATGCGTTTTCGTTCATTACCCATAAAGACAATGCCTATTACAAAGGACGAGACCTGACGTCAAAATTAAAACAAATGATCCCCCGGCAAATGTTCGAAATCCCCATCCAAGCCTCTATTGGAAGCAAGGTGATTTCACGAGAAACGATCAGTGCTCTGCGGAAGAATGTTCTAGCCAAATGTTATGGTGGAGATATCAGCCGAAAAAGAAAGCTGCTTGAGAAACAAAAGGAAGGAAAGAAACGGATGAAAAGTGTCGGGCGTGTAGAAATTCCCGAAGAGGCATTCCTCTCCATTCTGATGCTCGATAACGATAAAGCGTGACCGTAGGCGCCTACCTTCACATCCCTTTTTGTGATAGTAAATGTGACTATTGTGACTTTTACTCAATTGTCGCGGGTAAAAAAGAGCGCGATGCCTATGTTCAATATTTGCTGGGCGACATTAAAAAGAGAACAGACAAACAGACAACCATCGATACCGTTTTTATCGGTGGGGGCAACCCTGGACTGCTCTTGCCTCAGCAACTTGAGGGTATCCTTGAGGCTTTAGACGAGCATTATTTGCTCGATGAGAAGGCGGAGATAACCCTAGAGTGCAACCCTGAAAGTGTGAACGAAGCAACCCTAAGAGCCTTTCGTCAAGCGGGGATCAATCGCTTAAGCCTAGGGGTTCAATCATTTAATGAAAGCCTCATTCAGACGCTAGGACGTCAACGAAGCAACCCACCCGATGAACTGATCGCCGCAGCTGTTAGCATTTTTCCTCGGGTGAGCCTCGATCTAATGATCGGGATTCCTGCTCAGACACGCCAAACCCTGCAGGACGATTTGAACCGAATACCAAAGGGGATTGGGCATTTATCCGTTTATGACCTCACGCTCTACCCCGAAACACGCTTTGCTCATCGAGTAGAGAGCGGGGCTGTACGGCTTAATTCGGATGAGGAAAATGAGGAAATGGAGGCGTTTCTGATTGAGCAGCTCCACGCTGAAGGCTTCGTGCAGTATGAGGTTAGTAATTATGCAAAGCCCGACCAAGCGTCTCGGCATAATCTGCATTATTGGCACTATGATGATTACCGAGGGTTTGGTGCAGGGGCCGTTTCATCTTGGAAAGGCGTTCGATATACCCAAGCAAAACTCCCCGCTTGTCTTCTTGGTGAAAACTGCGAGCAACAAGAGATCTTGTCGGAAGCAACACAAAAACTCGAATGGTTGATGATGAATCTTCGTTTAACGAATGGGTTTGAACGTCAACGGTTTCAAGAGCGTTTCGGACTCGATGTGATAGAGGACTTCTCGAAAGAGTTTGATGAGCTAGCGCAATGGTTTGTGATCACGCCCCGTCAAATCGCTTTAACACCGAAAGGGTCACGGTTTCACCATACGGTACTTTCGGCGTTTGTGCGTTGAGCGAGGCCGCTATATCTTATGAAGCACAAGTTGGCTCGTCTGACCGTCAGAGCCATACAAGGTGATCGAATAGTCATCACCAGAGCAATTATAAAGGATCTTCCCCTTGGTATCTGATGCAGCGTAAGGGGCCTTGGTGTAGGGGTTCATGGGGCAGCTGTTCAGTAGATCGTCGGCCTTCAGGGTGTCGTATAGGTCGCCCGCGTTTAGGCTCCCAGCGGGATAAGCATTGGCATCTAAATAGTAGTTCTCAACCGCTGACTGAAAGGTTTTGGCATTTACTTCTGACGCCATTTGATAACTGCGCGTTTGAAACCGTTTGACATTTGGAATAACAAAAGAACCTAATAAAATCATGATGGATAGAACGAGCAACATTTCGATGAGGGTAAAACCTTGACGCATATATGACCTCCTGTTTTTGTATATAACGTAAACATTATGATGCGAGTGTACACAACCGTCAACCCTCAACTATAATAAACGTATGCATCCTCAGGAAAAAATAAATCTTGTTGTGTTCGGAACCGTCATGACCACCATTATCTATATCATAAAATTGCTTTTTTCTTGGCAATGGGTTCGATAAAGCCAAGTAAGGTTGAGTGGAAGGCGGGAACGGTTCTTTATCCGGTCCCCGTTGTCTTGGTGACGTGCGGGACCGAGCCTGCCAATATTATTACGATCGCTTGGGTTGGGCTTGTTTGCACCAATCCGCCGATGCTTTCGATCTCCATTCGCCCTGAACGATATTCCCACTCGCTCATTGAAGACGCAAAAGAGTTTGTTGTGAATCTTCCCTCGTCAACCATGGTAAAAAGTGTTGATTATTGCGGGGTTAAGTCGGGGCGAACCCTCAATAAATGGACAGAAACGGGCTTAACACCGGCGCCATCACGTAAGATCCAGACGCCTCAAATCTTAGAATGCCCAGTAAGCCTCGAATGTCAGGTTCGGCAACAAATAAAGCTGGGTAGCCACGATTGTTTTATGGCTGAGATCGTTAGCGTATCCGTCAATGCCGATCTGATGGATGAAAAAGGATATTTTGATATGAAAAAAGCCGACTTGTTGGTTTACTCACACGGTCATTATTACGATCTAGGAAAAACCCTCGGTCATTTTGGGTTTTCGATTAAGAAGAAGCGATCCGTGAAAAAACATTATCCTCGCGGGTCTTGACCCCTTCGGTTGTAACGTAATTAAGGTCACGTTCGTACTCTAGGAGGTCTTTTTCCTTTTTAAACTCATCAAAAATTCGCCTACATACTTTGATCTTCATTTGAAGTTGTCGTTCTTCGTCGTAGTACTCCGGTTTGCCTAGATTTGTCATTTGAGTGATCAATTGGGTTCGAATTTCATTCATTATTTGAAGTTCTTTTTTTAACTTCTTTCCCGACCCACCCAGTGCAGCGATCATTTCAGCGTTATATTCATTTTCTTCAAATAATAGCTCGTTCTCATCGGCAGCGCCTTGAAGGGCTTTTTTTTGCATCTTTTGAAGTTCGGGGATGGTGACGCCCATATTGCTCAGAAGTTGAGAAAGAAAAGAACCCTTCATTTGGGCAAACTTGGAGACGATATAGTTATGAGATTTTCCTTGAATAAAGTTCTTCAAATATTTCTCAATAAGTATTTCCTTTTTTTGATCAAGCGAGATCTTATAGCCCAGTTTATGTGCAACCATCGTTGATGCCGCAGTCGCGTCTGTTTTTCTGACACTAGTCAGAATGACATGGTCCGTTTCAAGAATGGGATTGACCTTTATGCCTTCCTTTTTCGAGCCAGAAATAGACCATTTTATGCCGGCATGTTCGATGGTCTTTGGAGCAGAACGCAACTGCTGTTCAGCATGAATCGCTTGTTGATAACCCTCAAATTGATTGGCCTTTACCTGATTAACGACCACAAGACGCCTTTATTGTGAGATCATTCGTGACACTTCTTTTTCGGTCTCTTTGAGAAAGTCGAATGTCGAGACAATGGTTCGGTTCAGATCTTTAAGCTCGTTGAGTTTGGTATTAATAAGAAAAAGTGCGCCCGGTGTACTTTTATCTTCGATCAACTCTCCATCGATGGTCATACTGGTTTGATTGGGGTCGACCATGTTCTTGGTAATGCCATTGATCTTATCTTGAAGTTCTTTCATGAAGGTCTTTCGATCCCCAAGGAAATACTTTTCGTTTCGGTTAGCAACGAGCAAGGTTTGTTCGTTCGTGTAAGCCTTATTTAATACATCTGCGTTTAGTGTAGCCATTTGATAATTTCACCCCTCACCTACTCATATCGCCCATAATGCGAAATTATATGTATGAAAATTATCGAATATATTTAGGACTGGGAAAAAGAAGCGATTTTTACCGCAAGGAGATACCCCAAGCCGACGAGCAATACCCCCCCGACATTATTGAGCGCAAGATTAGCGAAAAGTGATCGCCAGTGTTGATGACGAATAAGAATGAAGCTCTCAAGCCCAATAGATGAAAAGGTCGTAAAGGCGCCCAGAATACCGATCATGGTCAGCCCCCTAAAAGCGGGATGAATAAGGGAGTGTTCAAAAAGACCAAAGACGAGACCGATCAAAAAGCAACCAACCAGATTAACGGTCAACGTCCCGCCATAAATGGCCCCGCCCCAGATCGAGTTGATCCAACCACTGAGACCATATCGAAGCAATGCACCCACGGCGCCCCCCAAGGCGATACTCATTATGGCGATCATGCTGGTGTCTCCTTGAGAAGCGTTTCAATGAGGGCGATCGTTTCTTGAACTGAAAGGGTTGAGGTGTCAACAAGAATAGCGTCAGACGCCTGAATGAGGGGCGAGACGGTTCGTTCGCGGTCTTGGGCATCCCTTTGCTCAATGTCACGAAGAATCTCTTCGTATGGGGGCAAATTGTCGAGACCGCGATCTTGAAGCTCTTGATGTCGTCGTTTAGCACGAACCTCCGCACGAGCCACCAGAAATATTTTTAGCGTCGCATCAGGAAAAACAACGGTTCCGATATCTCGACCATCCATGACCACAGACTGGGTTTTAGCAATGTCTCGTTGTTTGCTGACGAGCAGGCTTCGAATATCGGGTACGGCCGCATACGCTGAAACCACTTTTTCGACGATGGGCAGGCAGATCTTTTCAGACAAATCCTCGCCATTAACAAGAAGGGTTCGGTTCTTGATCGAGAAACAAAGGCTTTTAGCGATCCCAATAGCAGCAAATTCATCTTCGGGTAACGTGAGGTTCGAAAGAAGACCAAAATAGGCAACCGCCCGATACATCTGACCTGTATTGATATACGCCCATCCGTGATGCTGCGCAATTAAGCGGGCCAACGTGCTTTTCCCTGAGGCGGCTGGCCCATCAATGGCAATGATCGTCGCGCTCATATGACCTTGTTTTACCATCGTTTATCCAGAAGAACAAGACTCCTTAGCTTGTGTCAGAATGCGTGCCATTCTATACTAATAGCCAGAGGAACAACATGCTATCAGCCGACGATCGACTTTCTTGGGACGACTTTGATGAACTTGCGAGAAAACTCGCCCAGCAGATCAAAGAAAGCCACATTCAATATGATGCCATTTTAGGCGTTGCCCGAGGCGGGCTTATTCTTGCGGGATACCTCTCTTATCATCTAGGAATAAAATCATTTTATGCGATCAATGCAAAACTTTATGAGGATAGAGCCTTGGTGGCCCCTGAGATTCTGTATTTCCCTAACGACGTTCAATGGGGGCATGTTTTGGTTGTCGATGATATCCTCGATACTGGCAGCACCTATGAATTGCTCGAAAAACTGGTTGCGGCGTCCTCAAAAAGCAGTTCATGGGCGGTTTTGATCGACAAGGGGAAGACGAATATTAATCTAAGCTATGTGGGCCTTCATTTGGACTCATCTCGATGGGTTCATTTCCCTTGGTCTCCTTGATCATTTATCCACAGCCTGTGCACAGGCTAAACGCCCCCACCATTTCGGTCATTTGTCCCGTTCATAATAGAGAGGGTTGGTTGTCAGACACCATTGAATCCGTTATGGCACAAGACTTTGACGACTTTGAGCTGATCCTTGTTGATGACGGATCCTTTGACTCGTCAGTCAGGATCATGCAAGAGTATGCACAACGTTATCCACAGAAAATCACGGTTTTGACCCAAAAAAACGCAGGGGTTTCATCGGCTAGAAACCTAGGAATAAGTAAGGCTAGAGGGCAATATATTGCTTTTATTGATAGTGATGACCTGTGGATAACCAATAAATTAAGTCGACAATTGGACTCCATGATGTTTCACGGCGAGTTGATTTCTCAGACAAATGAGATATGGATTCGGCGAGGAAAACGGGTCAATGCGATGAATAAGCACGCCAAACATAGGGGGCGTATCTTTTATGATTGCTTGCCGCTGTGCTGCGTCTCTCCCTCAGCGGTTATGATCGAGCGCCGTGTTTTTGACGAGGTAGGCGTGTTCGATGAACGGCTTAAGGTGGTGGAGGATTATGATCTGTGGCTCCGTATAAGTTGTAAGTACAAAATCGGGTTGGTCTCAGAAGCGTTGGTGATCAAACACGGGGGACATGACGATCAATTATCGCGTCGATACCCTGTGATGGACATCTATCGAATCTATGCACTCCGAAAATTATTAAAAAAGAACAGCCGAGACCTCGATACCTTTAAGCGAAATGCTGTTCATTGGTGGATCGCGCAGAAAGCAAGGATTGTTGCTCTGGGGGCTTTTAAGCGTAAACGAATGGGGACGGCTCTTGTTTATTTTGTGTTGGCAACATTCTACAAATTGACGCATGACCACGATTTGTGTACTATAGGGAGGTCATGAGCGATCTGCTGAGCAATCTTATTCAATCGAAGGTCAAGCGAAAGCTGCTTAGACTGTTTTTGTTCAACAAGAACAAGAAGTATCACACCCGTGAACTCAGTCGTTTGATCGAAGAACCCATCTCGGCGGTTCAGCGTGAAGTGAAGAAACTGGTTATGCTGCAGTTGATCATCAAGTATCCTGAAGGAAATTTCATCAATTATTTTGGGAACACACAAAACCCTTTTTATGAAGAAATGAAAAGCCTAGTGCTGAAAACAAGTACAGAGCCCAAAGATTTTTTTAAGATGTTGATCAACACCAAATCACTTTTGCTCATCGCCCTTTATGGAGAATGTGTGCGTAACCCGATGAAGTTTTCAGAACCGGTTAAACTATTTGTGGTCGGAAGTATGCCCGAAGAGATTTTGCATGATTACTTGAAAGCGATCATGGATATTTTTAATCGCGATTATGAGTTATTTTATGTTGACAAAGCCACGTTTGATGGGCAGCGAAGTAAAGACAAGAAAATGATCCAGATCTTGACCGGTAAATCGACACAAATCTTGAAAGACGAATCGGTTAGCGTTTAAGCTTTCGATAGTATCCACCCGGTTCAACGACGAGATACCCTTTAATTTCGAGTTGGCTTAAGAGCCCCAGCAATTGACTGGTTTCTAGGCTGCTAATCTTTGAGGAAAGAGCGTCAAGACTTATGGCTTGGCTCGATAGGTTGCGCAGAACCAACGTTTCCGTTTCTGAACAATCTTTGATCGGAGGAAGCGGCACTGTGGTGATGTGTGATGTGGTGCGTATCCATTGCAGTTCCGATAAGATATCATCGACATTTCGAACAAGAATCGCGCCGTCCCGAATGAGTTGAAGCGTACCTTGACTGGTTGATTCGTTGATCCGACCCGGGAGAGCGAACACGTCACGGTCGTATTCAAGGGCCAGTCGAGCGGTGATCAGCGAGCCGCCGTGAGCTTGACTTTCGACGACAAGAACCCCTCGAGACATCCCCGCGATGATCCGATTTCGGAGGGGGAACGAAAGTTTAGAACCGTGGGTTTTAAGAGGGAATTCGCTGATAATACAACCGGTATCAGCGATTTTATTCATAAGGGTTTGATGGCTTGCGGGGAAGCAAAGATCAATGCCTGTCCCGATGATGGCGATCGTTTTACCCCCTCCAAGGGCACCCGTATGAGCCGCACCATCGATACCCTGAGCTAAGCCACTGACAATGATGATACCTTGTCGGGCGAGTTCTTCGGCCATGGATTTGGCCGCATCGAGGCCATAAGGCGTGGCGTGTCGGGTGCCGACAATGCCCACACAGGTGGTTTCAAAAAGACAATCAAGTTGACCTTTTGCATAAAGCATAAGCGGAAAGTCAGGAATTTGATGAAGAAGCTCTGGGTAGCCCTCATCCATACAAGAAATGAGCGAAATAGTCTGTTCTTTGCAATAGGCAAGATCGCGAGTGATCCGAGCCGCAAAAGCGGCGCAGACATCGTCAAGGATTGAGCCGAGCAGGGTCTGGGTCGCGAGATACTGTTCTCGTAAGAGTCGTTGTTGCCGACTGGGAAGCAAAGATAATCCTATTCGCTGTGCGTCAGATAGTGTCTTGGACATAGTGTCGGGTGGTTAGGTCGGCGTCAAGGATGCTTTCGAGTGAGAGCGTGGGTAACGCCTGATGGTGTTGCAGGGCTTTTTCGATAAGTGTTGCAATATCAAGAAAAGCGATCCGTTCAGCCAGGAACAAGTCGACCGCGGCTTCATTGGCGGCGTTAAACACGGCGGGGAAGGTTTGTCCCAAGCGGCCCGATTCGTAGGCTAAGCGAAGGGCAGGAAAGCGATGTGTGTCAGGATAATCGAAGGTGAGCGGCGTTTTGGTTAGGTCGAGAGGACAATCATTGAAGGGGGTGATCTGGCCGCGGCTTAGGGCGTAAAGAATGGGCATCTTCATGTCAGGTTGGCTCATTTGTGCGAGTTGAGCCCCGTTGATCAGCTCGACAAGGCCATGAACGATGCTTTGTGGATGGACAAGCACCTCAATTTTATCAAGCGGCTGATTAAACAACCAATGGGCTTCAAGCACTTCAAGGCCTTTGTTGGCGAGGGTTGCGGAGTCGATCGTGATTTTTTTCCCCATGACCCAGTTCGGGTGGCAAAGGGCCTCTTTGACGGTGATGGTGTTGAGGTCTTTTCTGTTGAGAAAGGGGCCCCCTGAGGCGGTAAGGATGAGTTTTTTTATGTGGTCAGGCGCAACGCCTTTTAGGCAAATGTCGATGGCGGCGTGTTCACTGTCGATGGGGAAGAGCTTTCGTTTGAAGCGAGTGCAGGTTTCGTTTACGATTTGTCCTGCGGCAACGAGGACCTCTTTTGAGGCGAGGGCAACATCCTTGCCGGTTTCAAGCGCCCGAAGCGTCGGCTTTAGCGCAGCGACCCCAACGATAGCCATGGCGACCAAGTCGGCCTCGGGTGTGCTGACCAGATCAAGTAAACCCGATTCGCCATACAAAAAGGTGATCGAAGGAAAGTCTCGCTCAAGTGCACTAGCCATTGCAGGCGTGGAGACACAGACAAAACGGGGTTGATAGGTGGTGATTTGCGATCGCAGCAAGGCTTCATTTTGGTAGCCGCTGATGCCAACCAACTCAAAGTCTTGAGGATAGGCCTTAATCAGCTCGAGGGCTTGTTGGCCGATCCGGCCGGTCGAACCCAGAAGGATAATGCGGGGTTTGGTCATTAGACGAGCAAAACGGCCAAGTAATAATAGACAACCGGAGCAAGTAAAATAAAACTATCCGCTCGATCGAGGATTCCGCCATGCCCTGGAAGGATATTGCTCGAGTCTTTGACATGATAAGTTCGTTTGATGAGCGATTCGTAAAGATCGCCCGTTTGGCCAAGCACGCCGATGATCGCTCCCAGAACGAGGCTATGCCAGACGCCAATGTGGATGGCAAAGAACCGATTGACCGAGGAAGGGAACGCATCTTGAAGCACGCCCGACGACAACAAAAATGACATGAACACGGCGGCCAGAAACCCACCGATGGCGCCTTCAAGCGTTTTTTTAGGGCTAATATCGGGGCTAAGTTTGTGTTTGCCAAAGGTCATGCCAACGACATAGGCCATAATATCAAGCGACCAGATCGTAAATAATACCGAGAACACCAGTTCTTTGCCGAAGGGAAGGTTTCGGATCAAAATAAAGAAGGCATAAAAGAGCCCAATATAGAACACGCCGCGTAGGGTGATAGCCAGTTTTCGGTCTGAAAACAAGATCCGTCTTGTGGATAATTCAAACAAGAAGAAGCCCAGTAGGCCAATGGTAAACGCCCCGATGACAGGGGAAAGCCAATAAGCTCGAAACTCGGAGATAAAGGCCATCAGGATCAAGGTAATGGCAAGAAAGTGACCCGTTAAAAAGAACGGCTCTTCTTTTTGATACGCCATATTGTAAAACTCGTTAAGGCTCATGACCGCTACGCTAATGATAAAGATGAGGAACGGCAGCGACCCGTAGGGCTGCATGTCAAAACTAATGATGCCCATGACGATCGGCGCCAAGAGGGCGATGGTCAGGATGCGGCTGAGCAATTTTTTGATCGAGATCTTACGCATTGAGCCCTCCAAAACGACGATCTCGAGTGGCAAAATCAGCAAGCGCTTGTTCGAGCAGCGTTCGATCAAAGTCGGGCCAACAAACAGGAGTAACCCACAACTCGGCGTAAGCGGCTTGCCACAACAAGAAGTTGCTGAGCCGTGTGTCGCCACCGGTGCGAATAATGAGGTCGGGATCGGGGCTATCGAAGGAATAGAGGTTGCGGGAGATATCGGCTTCAGAAACGCTAATCGCGCCTTGATCAAGAAGCGTGTTCACGGCATGGAGGATCTCTTGTCGGCCGCCGTAATTAACGAGCAGGTTGAGTTGAAGGTGGGTGTTGTTCTGGGTGAGGGTTTCGGCCCACTTTATTTTATCTTGTAAGGCGGGGGAAAGCGCGGTTAAATCGCCCAGAAAGCGAACCTTTACCTTGTTTTTGTGAAGCGCGGTGACCTCTTTTTTGATCAAGGATTCGAGCATTTTCATCAAAAAGTCGACTTCGTCTTTGGGGCGACGCCAATTCTCGGATGAAAAGACATACATTGAGACATATTTAAGGCCTAACGTATAAGCATTTTCTATGGTTTTCTTTAAGGCTTTGACGCCTTCCTTATGTCCGTAGGTTCGGGGGAGTCCTTTTTCTTTTGCCCACCGGCCATTGCCGTCCATAATAAAAGCAACATGCTGGGGAAGCATGATTTAGACTTCCATTAACTCTTTTTCCTTGGATTTGACGAGTTCATCAATGAGGGCGATAAACTTGTCGGTGGAACGCTGAACGGCGTGTTCTTCAAGTTTGAGCTCGTCTTCGGTAAGGTCTTTATTGGCCTTTACTTTTTCCATGGAGTCCCTTCGAATATTTCGAATGGCGATGCGCGCTTCTTCGGCAAACTTTTTGACGATCTTATCCATTTCTTTGCGACGCTCCTCGGTGAGCATGGGGATAATAATGCGAAGATTGACCCCATCGTTAACGGGGTTTAAGCCGAGGTCGGCGCGTTGGATGCCCTTGTCGATGTCGCCAATGGTGCTGCGGTCAAACGGCGAAATGGAGAGGGTTTGATTATCGACAACATGAACCGAGGCGACTTGGTTGAGGGGGAGTGTCGAGCCATAGGCGTCAACTTTGACCTTGGAAAGTAGGTCGGGGTTGGCTCGGCCGGTTCGGATAGTGGAAAAACTGTGTCGAAGATTATCGATCGTTTTATCCATTTTCGCATCTAATTCACTCATAACATCCTCCTCTTATTGAATCCGCGTTCCGATATCACTACCGAGAAGGGCTTTCTCGATATTGCCCGCCGTGTTCAGGTTGAAAACATGGAGGGGCAGATTGTTGTCTTTGCTAAGGGTAATGGCGGTTGAATCCATCACGCGAAGGTCTTTTTGGAGGACATCCATATAGCTGATGGTTTTGAACATTTTGGCATCGGGGTGTTTGACGGGGTCTTTGTCATAGACGCCGTCGACTTTGGTCGCTTTAAGGATGGCATCGGCACCAATCTCGATAGCGCGAAGCACGGCAGCGGTGTCGGTGGTAAAGTAAGGGTTGCCCGTTCCCCCTGCGAAAATTACGATACGGTTCTTCTCGAGGTGGCGAATGGCACGGCGAAGAATAAAGGGCTCGGCGACCTCGCGTATCTCAAACGAGGTCTGAACGCGGGAGTGAACCCCGACGGCTTCGAGCGCGTCTTGAAGGGCGAGGGCATTCATGATGGTGGCGAGCATGCCCATATAATCGGCGGTGACGCGGTTCATCCCGTTTTCGGCGGCGCTAAACCCACGAAAGATATTGCCCCCACCAATAACGATGGCGACTTGGATATTGTGGGAATTGACCGAGGCGAGCTCGAGCGCCATGTTCTTTAAGAACTTGGGATCGATGCCGTATTTTCGTTCGCCAAGGAAGGCTTCACCGCTAAGTTTTAAGAGAACGCGCTTTAATGCCATAACGCCATTATGTCAAAAAGGTGGCGAGATGTCTATTTGTTGAAGCAGATGGCGCAGGGCACCCGCCAGGGATGCCCGTACGGGGGCTTATGGTTCCTGTTTCATTTGCTTGGGTTCGATAGAGCCAAACAGCCTACTACTTTTGAAGCCTTCGGGGGCTAACATATCTGTAGCTGTTATGAGGTTTCTCATCAAAGTATTTGCACGGGTTATCTCTTCATTAATCCAAACAGCAACATCCCCAGCAGCACTTAATTCATCATATAGAGGGAAAATCTTGTCAAAAAGCTCTTGAAGAATTGCCGCATACCCTTTCCCTATGGCATCTGCTACATGTTGAGTCTTGCCAAATTCTTTAAGAATTGAATTTACCACCGCTATCTTTTCAGAGGGGCCTACACGTCGAATGGCTTTAATTGTCTCCGTGATAGCTTTCATGCGTTCATCAGTATTGGTGGCTAACAGTTTGGGGATGATCGGAAACACATGGTTTGGGATGGTTGTGACATTGTTTTCAGTCTTGAGCAGGGCCCCGATGATGGTGCCGACCATTGCAGCTATGGATATTCGGTGCACTTGATTAACATTTTCAGCTTTCATGGTAAGGAGTGTTTCTAATGTTTTGATTGCGGCAAGAGATTGCTCCGCGTTGGAGAGACTGTTTAAACCATCGTGGATAAAACTAATAAATCCGATAGACTTGCCAGTGGAAGTAACAGCAGAATAGGTCTTTTCTCCTATCATAAGAGCGTCTTTTGCATGCTTCGTATTTGTAGATGCAGCAATAATTGAAAATACTAAAGCTGCTCTCTCGATATTGTATCTTGATTCGACTACACTCTTTAATAAACTGTTATCAACCATCGCTTCAACGACAAAGTGACGAAGTTCTTGGGGGGTTTTTTGAAATAGTTCAACAATTCTATCAACGTTAGTGTTACCAAGAGAAGTTACACCATTTTTACGATCAATTTGTTCATATCCTATTGAGCGACTCGAAAATATTTTTGTTAGCTTTTGCGCAAGCTCCTTTGGACATTGGTCTTGGCTTCCATCATTAATTATTTGGGTGCATAAGAAATGGTCGGGTTCAAGCAGCACGGCCGAATTTCGAAACGATATCATCGCCCTGACCCGATAGAACCCTTGCTCGTAGACTGACCATGGATTGAACGTTCTCCGAACCCCAGTGCATGCCGGATA
>CAIWAN010000100.1 GCA_903910705.1 uncultured Candidatus Marinamargulisbacteria bacterium | reverse complement strand
TCTCAAACACTATGGAAAACCTTTTGACCCACTTCGTCAACTTGTGCACATGATGCACAACTCTTTGAGTTGCACACATGTACCCAAGTGCGACTATGAGCGTTTTTTGAATTTTACAGAAAGAATGTTACAGTATCGGGCTGAGCGGAGTTTTGGCAGCCCTAGCGTTGAAGCATTCAGAACCTTGATAGTGGAACATTTTAGAGAATGGCACGCTTCCTAGTTTGGAGAAATTTAGTCAGATATTCCCGTTCTCGCCGAAAAGTAGTTATCTACAGTACTAGCTTGCTATTTTGGGTGAACGTCTCGTAATATCGACATAGTATTATTTAAACAAAGGAGAAAAATAATGAAAGGAACATTCCTCGCATTAATTCTATTACTAAGCCTTATCCTTGTTGGTTGTGCGAAACAGGATTACGAATTTTCACCGATAATTGGCAATAAAGAAACCCAGAAAATTTATTATTCTGATGGGGCACCGATGCTCATGTCTGCAGGGAAACAAACAGGCATTGTTGCGGGAACAAAAATTTATGATGGCGACTTGTACATCAACCTTGTAATTTATAATGCGTCGAGTAATTGGGTCGAACTCGATCCATCAGCATTTAAAATTCTCGCAAAAGATGAGAGCGGACAATCCTACTCCTTGCCGATTTATTCACAGGATGAATATTTAGCTCGAGTTAAAGGGTCTCAAGGGCTATCAATGTTCTTTTCGGGATTGGGTAATGCCTTTTCATCAATGAGGTCAGGGTACAGCACTACACATTATTCTAATGGTTCATATTCTGATACTTACGATTATGGCAAGCAACAAGCATACGTTGAGCAAAAGAACAAAGAACAAGCAGCCCAACAAGCAGAATATTCCGCTCAGAATAAACTAATTGAAGATGCTTTTCTAAAAAGAAATACAATTTTCCCTAACCAGAGAATTAACGGATGGCTTGTCTTAAAATATATTGAGCGTACTGCTGCTGATGTATCTTCGGACATTTACGCTATCGAAAATGAGAAGAATATTGTTGCCTATCGAATCAAATCACAACTGATTAAAGAGTCTACTCAAAACTATGTTGTGGTTATGAGAAATGAAATGCGGGATGAGGTACTAACAGGCAATGCTATTCAAGAAGCTGCAAGGCGTTGTGAAATGGAATATGTTCGGTTAAATAAAAAGCTACAAAACATTAAGCCTGAGTTTTATCCCTCGAAAATTGAGGTTGTTTTGCCGCTGAGCAACGACGTACAAAAGTTATTATTTAAAATAAAGAAAATCCAACCAGCAACATCAACTAATTCAACCTAGAAGACTTTTTTCACGTGGGCAACATATTCCATACTGTGTATTCAATCTGAGATTATGTTTGTGGCTGACATACTATACATCACTTTCATTCACACCCTACCCCTTACCCACTAATACACACCCCAACCCAATTATAGTAGTAGATACTTCGTATCTACTTACTATAATATAGGGCAACTGGGGCAGGAATTAATAGATAATTTTTCCCTTATTTCGAGGTAAATTTATCCTTTGCCACTTCGAGAATGCTTAACAATTCGGGGATGTCATTCGGTTTGATAGCAATACCCTTTCGAGTGGGATGCCAAGCACCGTTACTTTGAAAATATATCCTCAGATCAATAAGCCCTCTTCCTTTGTAATTCCCGCTTTGAATTAATACTTTTTCGCTGCTACTCCTGATAATCTCTCCCATTACGTTCATTTTATTCTCCTTTCATTAATTCCTAAATAATCCTGTTATCAGCTCCTTTCGTTAGGTGTTTACATCCCCATTATGTTGTCATCTATGTGGTAATCTTATTAACACATGGCAGGCAATCTAACTGACCATTCACCGTGTCGGGGACAGGGATTATCCGTCTTACTTCTGACGCTTGTTTATGAAATTTATGCTGCTTTCCCTTCTTAAATTCGATTAATCCAGCAAAGTGAAGTTTAGGTAGCATTGTTGCGATTGATTGCCTCGTTATTCCTGATTCTTTCTCAAGTGTTCGTTGAGAAACAAGAATAAGAGACCCTGCTTTGATGCTTCGTTTCTTCTCAATTCTTATCAAAGTCAAATAAAGTTTGAGTAGAAATGGGTCAAGCTCAACAAATTGCCTTGAATTAATGAAAGCTGAGATTGAAAACCCTGATTTATTGCTTTTAGCGAAATACAGTTGGTAATACTCACAATTGTCTTTTCCACAGCAATGGTCAGTTTGAGCGTTTTTTCCATTACAACCATAGGTGCGTTGTTTTCCATTGGACATCGTTTTTTGAGCAGCGATAACAGTGCGATAAACCTCACGATCTCCTAATGGTGGACAAAACTTCTCATTCCACCGCAACAATATGTTAAGGGCTGATTCTTCCGATAGCCGTTGTCGATTCATTAAATCAGTGGCCACGATATGGATGGATTCATTCCTAAATCCCTCTCGAATTGATTGTTGTAACAACAACGAAATACAAGGTTTCTGGGCATTCTCTGGCAAGTTAAATTGCTTTGATGACGACCGTACAGCCTCTAAATATTCCATTTCATCAATCATCAATTTTTATCCTTATCTTGATTCATGCACCCAAACATCTTGAGCACATGAATCAAAGTGAAAAATCCCGTCCTGAGTTCTCAATACTTCATTTAGAATTAATTTTGTAGGGGTGCTTATTCCCTAGCCCTTTACGTTTTGGGTTATGACCCAATCGGTATGGCCATAGGACACATTCTTTTTTGCAATCACACTTTGAAACGGCTTGTGTTGTCGGTTCGCCACAATCAAGACAATGATTCTTAATTGCTTTTAACGAAGTCGTGGAGCTGCCCTCATTTCGACCAAATCTAAAATCAAACAACGGACAATTTCCTATTGAACATAACCTGACCTCAATTGACTGGCTGCAACAACAACTTAAACACTTTTTCCTAATCGCACCTTGTGGACTCATTCTTTTCTACCTCCTTTCGTATTTTTTCCTTCAGCTCGGGTTGTCGATCTAAAATCTGTTTCCAGAGATAGACATATTCTCGAAGCTGACATAGGGCTTCTGGATTCATCTCTCGTAAACCATTCCTTTAAGGGTTTTGATTGCCTGCCAAAAAGTTTGGTTTTCGATTGGTGAGTTGTTGTGAAAAGCGTCTATAGCTGAACGGAGGGCTGGACAGTCTGTGAAACTAAATACAAGTCGCCCAGATTCTCGGGTTGTACCTGTAAGTTGGAATCCTTTTGCTAATAGAAAAGACGCTTGGTGAAGGGATGTAGTCTGATAGAGCTTATTGCTATCTATATTTTGGTTCATGCTCTAATGGTAGCAATAGAAATATGCGCTATAACATGATTTATGCCACTGAAATATTGGCTTGAAGGCCTTGTCGTTATTGGCTTCCGTTATCTAATACAATAAATCATCTGTGTCTAGGATTGATTCTTTTCTTTTTTGTCGAAATCTAATTCATAATTCGGGTTTAATGAATATCCATTTTGTTGATGGCCACTCCCCCTAATTAATTCATCTATGCCAAGTTCGATAAATTTATCATTAATATCTCTTCGAGTCGTTGTGATTTGTTCATTTGCCACATTTTGCCCTAATCTTAATGCAAAATCATTTGCCTGAAGATTCTCATGCTTATTCTTATGTAAAATCTCAACAAATTTGTACATTCGCCCGCTAAGCTGAATTTGTTTTCCTTGAAATTCAGCCATATAAGGAGTTTTTTTATTTCCGGTGGGGTTCTTCTTAAGAGAAATTGAACGTATAGGTTTCGATAAATCTTTTTGAACATCAAGGACAGCTGTTGCGTCGAAATAATTGGTTATATCAGCAGACTTCAACTCGACACTTTTTATCAAAATAATTTGTTTGATATGCAACGAAATTAAACATTCAATGGGGTTATATTCATATTTTCTTATAATTTTGTATTCAAGGTTATTAGCCCCTCGATCGTTCATTAGATTTGATATATCTTCCTTGTAATTGTTTATTTGTTTATGAGGAAGAATACGGGACTTGCCATCAGACAACCTTTCGCATAGAAAGTCCTCGACATAGCCTTCAAAAATAACTTGTATCTGATGCTTTGTTTGTTGGGTAGCGATTATCTCCGATTTACTCTTATCTGATACTTCTAGCTTGACGATGGATTCAATTCCATCCATTGCTCTTATATGTGGACTCATATATCTGATATATTCCGCCGTCATAGAATGGGGGATATCGGGAGTATATGGATAACCCAGAACAACTTTCTCATCATCCCTAGCAATAAGGATTCTCAGTAAATACAAAAGTTGCAATGGTTCGATATATTGTTTAGGCACTTCTCATCCTTATCTTAATCTTGACTAAAGCATAGCATTTTGCTAATCTTATTGCAAACATGAATATCTTTGGAGAAAACCTCAAACGCATTAGGGCAGAAAAGAATATCACTCAACTTGAGCTGTCAGAACTATTAGGCATTGGAAAGGGATATATTGCTCAAATTGAAACAGGCCACAGAACATCAACTCTCAAGTTTATGAACAAGATTGCTGATGCTCTAAATGTTCCTTTAAAAAACTTTTTTGAGGAGGTTACTGATGAAAATAAATTTTAATGAACTAAATGGCTGGCAAAGAATGTGGGTATTGTCTGCTGTTCTTTGGTTAATAGTAGTTACTATCTTCTCAATTACTAGTATTCCAAGTAAGTTTGAACTAGCACCGATATCACCATACGCTAGCCAAACAGAAAAAACGGTAAGACATTTAAGTGCCGAGATTGTGGATTTAACTGATAAGGAAGTCTCTAAACTTATTCCAACGCTAACCACGGAGGAAAAAAAGCTACTTGCTGATGTCATTGCTGAAACAAAAAAGATTCGCAATGAACATCTCCGTGATGTGTTTGTCCATATTTGTATTTCTCTCTTATTTTGGACTATTCCAAGCATCTTGATATATTTGTTCGGATTCTCCGTTGCTTGGGTGCTTCAAGGCTTCAAAAAGAAATGACCTCTGCCGTTCTCTATGCCCGAGTATCATCCAAGGAACAAGAGCAAGAAGGCTATTCAATCCCCGCTCAACAAGAGCTTCTCCGGCACTATGCCAAGAAAAATGGCTTCTCAATAGCTCAAGAGTTTACCGATATTGAGACAGCAAAAAAAGCAGGCCGAGAGAATTTTGGGAACATGATTAAATTTCTCAAAGGCAATGCAAATATTAAAACGGTGCTTGTTGAAAAGACTGACCGACTTTATCGCAATTTCAAGGACTATCTTATTATCGAAGAGGTTCCAGACGTTGAGATTCATTTGGTCAAAGAGAATGAGGTTATCAGCAAAAAATCAAGCTCTCACACAAAGTTTATTCATGGGATTAAATTGCTCATGGCAAAGAACTATATCGATAATCTTGCCGAGGAAACAACCAAGGGGATGAAACAAAAACTCGCTCATGGTGGATGGACACACAAAGCCCCCTTCGGATATAGCAATATTCGCACCAATGGCAAAGCAACGATTGCCCCTAATGATGATGCTAAGATCGTTAAAGACATCTTTAAGCTAGCCACTGAGGGATATTCCACAAATGCCATTCGCAAGGAAATACAGGCAAAGTATCACAAAGATTATAAGAACATTCACCGAACGCTCACAAACGCTTTTTACATCGGAACCATGACGGCATGGGGTGAAACCTTCGAGGGAGAATATGAAACCTTTATTTCGCCTGCTGAGTTCATAAAAGCTCAGGCAGGATTGAAACAACGAGACAAGCGGACATCGCTTATTGAGCGAGAGTTTCGTTTCTCTGGGATTCTCACCCATGATTGTGGGCTTAGAATGTATGGCGAACTAAAAAAAGAGAAATATATCACATATGGTTGCTCCGCCCACATCCACAAAAAAGAGTGTTCGTTTTTCCCAAAATATCTCAGTGAGACCAAAATCCTTGAACAGCTCACCCCCTATATTGAGAGGATCTCAATCACCCCAGAGACCAAAGAGAAAATCGACGAAATCATCCGCTCGATGTTTGAGCAAATGGACAAAGAATCCAAAACCCTAAGCCAAGACGCTCTAAACAAAGCAAATCGAATTAAGGATAAAATCACACGGCTATATGATAATTATGACGATAGGCTTTTGACCAAAGAAGAATACCTTCTTCAGAAGGAACGGCTGCATAAACAACTCGCTCTCGCTCAGTCCGAAATAGATGCCGGATTGATTGTTCCGCTCAACATTAGAGAAGTGTACCGTCTTTTGTACGAACCAGTCGTTAATCTCCATAAATACTGGCTTGATATTGAATCCATCGACCAATTTCGCAAAATGATACAATTGCTCATTACGAACCTAAGCATAAAAGACGGAAAGCTAGATATAACGTGGTCTGCGCTCGGAGAATTGTTGCTAAATCGGCCAATTAACTCGGATGGCAGGGGGCTAGTGATTTCTGATGAACAGGTATTTTTTAAGTAGCCCGGCTTTTTTCAGAACGTAGGGTTTGGTTTTGATTTCCATTTGTTACTCTAGAATCATCATTCGATATGTGTTTGCTTTGCGGTCTGAGAAGT
>CAIWAN010000099.1 GCA_903910705.1 uncultured Candidatus Marinamargulisbacteria bacterium | reverse complement strand
TTGCAAAAGCACTTGAAACCTCAACAGACTATCTTTTGTTTAATGACCAAGAAGAAAATATCGCCACCTCAATAAAGCCAGACGCAAATTTGGGCTCATAACCCGGAGGTCGTCAGTTCGAGTCTGGCCCCCGCAACCAAGATTTATTTTGAAACCTCAAGGAAACTTGGGGTTTTTTGTTTTTTTGTGGATCTACAACATTAATGGGGGCAGTGACCTCCGATTTACAAATAATAACGAATTGATTACGCACAAGCAACCCTCACTTTCAGCCGATAGTTATTGAAATTTCTAAACCCAAACGCACGCCGAGACATCATCTCCATTTTGTTGTGGAACCCTTCTGTGATCCCGTTTGTTTTGGTGAACCGAAGCATGCGCAGGATCTCTTCTTGCCAGGATTGTAGCGTGTTCCCCAACGTAATCAATGGCGAGAAATTGGATGATTGAAGGGCGGCAATCTTGGTGAGGAATGTTGGAATGATTCTTTTGAACTGTTGATGATTCTGGCGTTTGAGAAGCAAGAGTTGGCACAGCTCTTGCTTGAAGTTGTAGATGACTTTTAGCGCGGGGTACTCTGCCAAGTAGCGGTGAAGTTTTCTCTGCTTCTCTGGAGCCAAATTCCATTCATGCTGACGCATGAGCTTGGTGAGGCCTATGTTCCGACGACCTTCAGGATCAATGAGTTTCCACGTCGCCATGAAATGATGATTAGCCAAACGAATGACATGGAATCGATCCGCGACGATCTTGGCTTTAGGCAAGAATTTCTGAATGATCTTTCGATAGGTTTCCGACAGATCCATGACAGCCACTTGAACATTCTCTTTGCCTTGGCATTGACGAAAGAACCCTTCAAGACTGGCTTCTGATCGACCCAGAACCACATCAAAAACGCGATGGGTGCGAAGATTGCATAGCGTGGTGGCATAGCCACGACGCTTCGTAAAGAAGTGTTCATCAATACCCAGAACCTTGGGTAGAGCTGCTCCCTTGAGTTCGAGGTTTCTGCGCTCAAGATATCGGATATACCATCGTGTGATGGTTGCATGCCCCAGACCATGATCAACACCTAAGTCCTTTGCCGTGATCCCTTTGTGATGCAGATCAGCAATTTGTTCTTTAAAGGCTTCCGTGTTTCGCATCCGAGGCAAGACACCCTGAAACCGCTGCCAGAAATACTTTTTACAGGCCACACAACAGAACTTTATCGTTTTGAGGATCAAAATCAGGGATCGATTGCCCATCCCAATATGCCGAATTCGTCGTTCTTTCTGATCCTTCTTTCGAAGCCTTTCGCTTCCACAACACGGGCATTTTGTTGGCTCAATGTAGTCAACCTTGACCTCTATCTGCTTGGTTCCTGTTATGCCGGTTACCTTATATCCATATAGATTCAGTAGCGACTTTGTTATATCATTCATGGTGATCCCCCTTTGATTTGATTGTTTTGCCTAAACAAATTGTATCAAATCGGGGATCACTGCCCCCATTGCCGAGGTAGAACCTTTTTTGTGACGACGAAGACTCGAACTGGGGAAAAGGTGTGAATCCAGTAGAGCGGGGCGATACTGGAGAGAGGAAAAACGGGCGTTTTGCCTCTGGGGTAACAGGCACATCGTGCCGCCATAGGGGCAAAGCCCCTTGGGGAGGCGTTAGCCGACGGTTCGATGTCTGGCCCCCGCAACCAAAGATTTATTTTGAAACCTCAAGGAAACTTGACTTCCCATCATAGTCGGAGCAAAATATACATAACGATTCCAAATATGGATCAAATATGGAAACACATACACCAAAATATATAAACCGATTCATTCAACCCCCTACAACAAGTTTCTTTCTCTTTGGCCCTAGGGGAACGGGGAAATCCATGTGGACAGCTTATAGTTTCCCCGATGCAGTCCGATATAATTTTTTGGATGCAGACACTTATCGACGAATAAGTGCTCGACCAGAAAGACTAAAGGAAGATATCCATGCTCTAAAAGATGGATCAACTATCGTACTTGATGAAATTCAGAAGGTTCCTGATGTTCTAGACATTATTCATGCGCTAATCGAAGAAAAGCGAGAATGGCGTTTTGTCATGACCGGGTCAAGTAGTCGCAAGCTTAAACGCGTTGGGGTTGATCTCTTGGCGGGGAGAGCCCTTTTAAAAACAATGCATCCTTTCATGGCCTCAGAGCTTCCTTCACAATTCGCGCTTGATAAGGCACTTATACAAGGGATGCTCCCGTTAGTTTATGACTCAAAGAATACTCAAGATACACTCAGCGCTTATATCTCTTTATATATCCGAGAAGAAGTCCAAATGGAGGGTATTGTTCGAAATATGGGAAATTTCAACCGGTTCTTAGAGGCTGTTAGCTTCTCCCACGCCTCTGTGTTGAATATTAGCAACATTGCACGGGATTGCGAAGTCGAGCGAAGGGTCGTACAGAACTATATTCAAGTCTTGGATGACTTGCTACTTTCTTTTCGAGTACCCATCTTCAGTAAGCGAGCAAAGCGGGAATTAATTAAGCATGAGAAGTTTTATCTCTTTGATGCTGGGGTCTTTCGGTGTCTTCGACCAATAGGCCCACTGGATCGAGCTGAGGAGGTAGGTGGAGCAGCCTTAGAAGGGCTCGTAGCACAACATCTACGTGCTTGGCTGGCTTATCGAGAGTCCGGAAGCTTGTATTATTGGCGCACCAGTAAAGGAAATGAAGTTGATTTTATCCTGTACGGGGCTGACTTGTTCGCCGCCATAGAGATTAAGAATACAGCGGTTTTACGTCCTGCTGATTTTCATGGACTGCAAGCCTTTAAGGAGGATTACCCGGAATGCAGTGTATTGCTGTTGTATCGGGGGCATCGTCGGTACATGCATGGTGAAATCCTTTGTTTGCCGTGTAATGAATTTTTGAAATCCTTGCACCCAGATAAACCCTTGTCTGATATCATTTAGTAACCATACAAATGGAAAAGCCGCTCATTCAACCCCAAAAGCAACTCGATCTTGAAGAAAGAATGAATGCCCTTGGCGTAACAGACGAATCCATCGTTGAGAAATTCATCTTGGGGGGTGGCAAGGGTGGGCAGAAGATCAACAAGACCTTTTCCTGCGTCTATTTAAAACATATTCCCACCGGAATTGAGGTCAAGTGTCAAAAAGAGCGATCTCAAGCCCTGAATCGATTTATGGCAAGACGTCAACTTTGCGACAAGATCGAGGCGATCCATTTCCAAAAACAGTCCAAAGAACTGGCCGAGCAAGCCAAGATCCGTAAGCAAAAGAAACGGCGATCTCGTAAAACCAAAGAGAAGATATTGCAAGACAAGCGGGTGGTTTCTTTGAAAAAGGAAAACCGAAAAAACGTGTCCGTTAACCATTAACTCTCAAACCATAAGGTTTGATCGCCGTGCTAATATAGCGCTCAAGCTGCCTATCTGACTTATGCCATAACTCATTAAAATTTAAACAAATAACCGTCCACCCATATGCCTCTAACAGTCTATTGCGAAATTTTGTAGTTCCCAGAACATGTTTTTCATCGACTGAGAAATGCAGCGGCCCATCAACTTCAATGGCATACTTTGTTTTGTTATATAATATTGCACAATCGATAAAATGCCCGGGGATATAATACTCACTTTCGACCGTATAGCCCAAATTATTAAGCGCAGAGAAAACCATATCCTGAAGCTTTGACTTGATCGGCAAGGTTTTGGCTAAATCAAGAACAAAAGCATCTTTCATCTTTTTCAAATCTAATGGAATACTATCTTGTGAATCGTTGGGGAGCGTTTCAAGAAAACTAATTACATCAAACAGCTGCCGGCAATTTTCCATATGAAGAAGATTTCTGTGAGGTGTAATATAGTCAAGCATCTTATAAACAAACCCAATATTCTTATGTTCATTCACCACAAAAGCCCATGCTAACATTGAAAACGCTTTCAACTCCTTTTCTGAAAATTTTGTCGCCCCATTTATGTGAACTTTGTTAACTTTATTGTGAATTTCTTTTGCGATCGCTTTAAATAAAGGCTTTCTCTGAATCCCAATTTTGGCAAACGCCCAAGCGATAATAGCTAATTGATAAACATCAAATGTCTCTATCTTCAATTGGACTTCTTTTGCGGCTTTATTAAAATAATCCCAGTCAAAAACCGCCATCGCCGCCATTGCACCAACGATAGCGACGATTTGTTGTGACGACAAATCCAAAACATGATTGGTCGCCTGTTTTACTAGCAACTGAATAATAGGGTATTGAGACTGTAGAATGCTTCTTGAAATAATATTCTTTCCATTTAGTTTTTCTCTTAAGCAAGAAAAAATTGGGGAAAGTTCCGATATCGTCAAATTCTTATGCTCAACATACTTCAATAGATTAATAGGATTATTAAATTTACTTAAAATGATGAGCGGATTGTCGCATGAATCTGGTGATGATGTTTGGCTCTTTTCTGCGATGATTTTCTTGTTGATCATGATGTATAAAATATATCGGACAGAATGGGAGATAATCCCACACAGACCGGCTTGGAAAGTGACATATATAGGCACATCGTGTGCAACGTATTCATTAAAATATCGGTCATTGCTGGGCAAAGTATCAACTTTTTCATCATATTCTTTATTTTCAATATGATCTATTTCCTCAAGAAATAGTTCTAACCGGAGGATATCTT